>CAZTXK010000105.1:0-8408 GCA_964617275.1 uncultured Dactylococcopsis sp.
GGACAAATAACCAACCCCACCGACTAATGAACTTTTTCAGCAAGCCCTATTTAAGCTAAAAGTCATCATTTTCTGGACTCGGAGCTGAATTATTAGAGCCATTTCGGAAGAATTTACCTGCAGAATTGTTTTGGTAAACGCAATTAACTTCCGGTGATTGTTCTAATTTTCCAGTAAAAGCAAAGGTATTCATTCGGTTTTTACAATCTCGCACTTGTTCGCGGCTGACTAAATTTTGATCTTCTAAAATCGACCAGTTGGTGCGACGCATGACACAACCGGGAACCATTTTCGGTTGCGTTACATAAACACTAAATGGGCTTAAACTCATGTAAACCCGCATATCAGTAACGACTGCACTTGCCCCATATTGCGCACAGAACTCAGGATTAGGCACACTGCGATCAATCGCTACAGTTGAGGTGACGTTTTCAGAATTCAAATTCGTCGCAGAACTAAAGACCATGCCTAAACCAATGCCAATGATGAAAACTGCCCCAATAATAGCCCAGTAAGTGGCATTCAAGGGAGATTTTTTTTCCCTACTAGGAGACTCGTCGTAAGAGCGACGAGACGTGCTGGAGTTTCTTCTCGGTGTTTTTCGAGTCATTTCATTATTTAATCATTCAGCTAAGTGAAGCTAGTTCTATTTTAATCAATGCTTGCAAATTACGTCATTTGATTATAGTCTTCTCTACTAGAGCCACATTTAATCATTTCTCATGTCCCTTGTACAAAGTTCATCTCAGTTCTCGTTAAGAGACTTTCTGCGTTTTCCTGAAATTACCCCTGCCCGTGAATATGTTGAGGGTAAAATTTACCAAAAACCTCGCTTGCGTGGCAGACAGGAACGAGTTTTAAATCGTTTGCTCACAGAAATTAATAAAACTGGGAAGAAACAGAAAACAGCTTATGCTTTTACCGACTTAAGGTGTACCTTTGCCAATAAATATTCCTTAGTTCCTGATCTTACTGTTTTTAATTGGAACAATCTACCCGTTGATGAGCAGGGAAAACTGAAGCACGACCAAGAATTAATTCCCAATTGGGTCATTGAATTTTTATCCCCTGAAGACAATTCAACGCGATCGCTGAATAGCATTTTAACTTGTTTACAACAAGGGTCGCAATTGGGGTGGCTTATTGATGCTCAAGAGAAAAGAGTTATTAGCTTTCCTCAAGGAGAACAACCCATGGTTTACCAAGGTGATGAACAATGCCTCCCTATTTTAACAGGGTTAAGAACCTTAAAGCTGTCAGCTTCTGATCTATTTCAGCCTTCTTTTAATTCTCATTAAACTGACCTAAAGTTCAGCATTATAATACAAGCATAAACCGAAATTCATTACTGATAAAATTATGGCGGAAGGGTTATATTTATATGGGATTTTCCCGCCACCGGGACCAAAATCAATTGAAGCGAAGGGACTTGATAAACAACCTATTTATTCTCATACCGTAGAAGGATTTACCTTTTTGTATTCCGAAGCGCAACAGTCTCGTTATTTAGCTAGTCGTCGTAACCTCATTACTCACACGAAAGTCTTAGAGGAAGCGATGGAAAAAGGACACCGAACCTTACTTCCGCTACAATTTGGCTTAATTGTTCCTGACTGGGAAACCGTGGTTCAAGACTTATTAAGTCATCAAGGAGAAACGCTCCAGAATTTGTTTAAAAAGCTGGAGGGAAAGCGAGAAGTGAGCTTAAAAATTTATTGGGAAACGGATGTGGAATTAAATGCCTTATTAGACGAGAATCCTTCTTTAAAAGCGCGACGAGATAACTTAGAAGGAAAGAATTTAAGCATGGATGAGGTAATTGGAATTGGACAGGCTTTAGAACAAGCAATGGAAGCAAGAAAACAAGAGGTCATTGCTCAATTTGAAGAGGCTCTTTTTCCTTTTGCTTTTGAAGTGAGACAGAATGATATATTAACCGAAACCATGATTTATAATACGGCGTTTTTGATTTCGTGGGAGTCAGAACCACAGTTTGGCGAAAAAGTGGAGGCGATTGATACTCAATTTGCGCCACGCCTCAAAATCCGCTACAACAATTTCACGCCACCCTATAATTTTGTTGAAATTTAATCTATCAATTTTGTTATTTGTTATTTGTTATTTGTTTTTGGTAACTGGTAACTGGTAACTGGTAACTGGTAACTGGTTTACAAAGGACAAACCACATAGGAAAGGGGAAATCCCCCTCCCTAAGACAATTGTTAGCTCACTAGAGCAACATTTTTGGCTTCTAAAATTTTCCCAATCACTTCTTCTACCGCTTGATCAGGCGTGGAAGCACCGGAGGTAATTCCGACGGTAATTTCTCCCTCAGGAAGCCAATTTTCTGTGATTTCTAAATCTTTTCCTAAGGGCTTATGTTCAATTTTATTCCCGTCTAAAATGCGAGTTCCGCCATCAATGTGGTAAGAGGGAATGCCATAATCCATGCCAATTTCTTGTAAATGAGTGGTATTAGACGAATTAAAACCACCAATTACCACTAACAGAGATAAATCTTCTTTGACGAGATCAAACATCGCATCTTGACGCTCTTGAGTAGCATCACAGATGGTGTTAAAACTCATAAAGTGGTTATTAAACTCGGTGGGCCCATATTTTTCTAGCATGGTTTTTTCAAACAACTTGCCAATTTGTTCGGTTTCACTTTTCAGCATCGTTGTTTGATTGGCAATGCCAATTTTGTCTAAATCGACATCCGGATCAAACCCTGGGGAAGAGGCTTTATCAAATTTTGCTAAAAACTCTTCCTTATCACCCCCGTATAAGATATAGTTCGCCACATATTGAGCTTCTTCTAGGTTTAAAACGACCAAATACTTCTCAGCAAAAGAACTGGTGGCAACGGTTTCTTCGTGATGATATTTTCCGTGAATAATGGAAGTATAACTCCGTTTTTTATGCTTTTCGACCGAGTTCCAAACTTTGGAAACCCAAGGACAAGTGGTATCGACAATGGTACAGCCTAAGTCATTTAATAGCTGCATTTCGTTAACGCTTGCGCCAAAGGCGGGGAGAATGACCACATCTCCTGAGTTAACCACTGAGAAGTCCTTTTCCCCATTTTCAACGGGAATAAAGCCCACTTCCATGTCTCGTAAATTCTGATTTACTGAGGGGTTATGGATGATTTCATTAGTAATCCAAATCCGTTCTTTGGGGAAATGTTGACGGGTTTCGTAGGCAATTGCGACAGCGCGTTCAACTCCCCAGCAAAACCCAAAGGCTTCTGCTAAACGGATGGTAACATCTCCTTCTTTTAAGCGGTAGTTATTATCCCGAATCTTTTGGATTAAACTACTTTGATATTCGGAGTTAAGGAGTTCTGTGACTTCTTCTTCGTGACCAAATCCGCGACGATGGTATTTATCAGATTGATGCAGGGAGCGTTTAAAGGCTTTTGTATCCATTCCCATATTAAATCTCTTAAATTAGTATGCTCACTTTTGCTCCCATCATAGAACAATTAATTCCTCGATTGGCGATACCATTGCTTTAACTTAATGGGGGAAATTCCCAAGAAATAACCAATAATAATCATTTGATTAATCAATGTGGTTCTGATAACCCCTAAGTTTTCCCAGCGTCGGGGGGAGGTTAAAACGGAGGCGGAAGCGAGACGAATTTTCCCTTGCTTTTGTAAGCCTTTAATAAATTGGAAGTCTTCCATGATGGGAAGGATGGGAAATCCACCACTGGTTTGGAAGGTTTCTTTTCTCAGGAAGATGCCTTGATCGCCATAGGGAAGTTGAAAAAAGCGCGATCGCGCATTTACGCCTTTCTCAATCAATCGGAGTAACCAATTGTTACTGTTGATCTGCAATTGAAACGCCCCCGCAACGGTTTGGGGTTGATCTAAGGTTTCTTTGACTTGCTGGGGATAGTTGGGCGGTAACTGAGTATCAGCGTGTAAAAATAAAAGCGTGTCAGCAGTGGCATAATTTGCCCCTGTATTCATTTGCATCGCCCGTCCTGGTTCGGGGGAAAAAATGACCTTTACCCCCCGATTTTGGGCAATTTCTACTGTATTATCTGTGCTACCGCCATCAACTAAGATAATTTCTACTCCAGGGGTTTGGAGAGAGAGAAGGGTTTGCGCGATCGTGTCTGCTTCATTTAAGACAGGAATAATAACAGAGAGGTTAATTGCTTGCATTCCCTGTAGCTACCATGAGTGAGTGTTTTTTCACACAATGACATCCCTAGCTGAGATTTTCTTGAGAAATTTCCTAACGCCCCATTCCTACATAATGGAAACCAACCGCTTTTAAAGCCTCTCTGTCGAGGAAATTACGCCCATCAATTATCACTGGACTATTCATTAAGCCTGCCATTTTTTCGTAGTCTAAAGATAGAAATTGCTTCCAATCTGTAACTAACACTAGGGCATCACAATGATCAGCCAAGCGTTCGGGATCAGTTTCGACAATGACATCGGATAAGCCGTCTCGAATCCCTGATTGCGAGACAATGGGATCATACGCCTTCACTTTTGCCCCTAAACGGGATAATTCTTGGATAATATTTAAAGCTGGGGCATCGCGCATATCGTCGGTATTGGGCTTAAAAGCAAGTCCGAGTAAGCCAATGACTTTGCCTTTGAGGATTTTCAGTTCCTTCTGTAGCTTTTCTACTACTAACAGACGCTGCCGTTTATTAACACTAATCGCAGACTTTAAAAGCGAGGCTTCATAATTGTAATCATCTGCGGTATGCACCAATGCCGAAACATCTTTGGGAAAACAAGAACCGCCCCAACCAATGCCCGCTTGTAGGAATTTGGGGCCAATACGTGAGTCTAAGCCAATGCCATTTGCAACTTGAGTTACATCGGCACCAACGCGATCGCAGATATTTGCCACTTCATTAATAAAACTAATTTTTGTGGCGAGAAACGCATTGGCAGCATACTTAATCATCTCAGCAGAACTTAAGTCTGTTACCACCACATTGACAGGAGGAAGCGATTTATCTTCAGCACACTCGCGATTGACAATCGGAACATATAAATTTTGCATTATATCGAGGGCTTTTTGGCTATTGCCCCCTAAAACGATGCGATCAGGATTAAACGTATCATACACGGCTGATCCTTCTCGCAAAAACTCAGGATTACTAACGACATCAAAATCAACGTTTGTCTGTTCTAGTTGACTGCCACCTTCACTGGTGACTAATGTTTTCTGACGTTCGGCTACCCCATCGAGGACAATCATTCTTACCCAGTCACCGGAACCAATAGGAACCGTGGATTTATTCACAATTACCTTATAATCCCCATTGAGATGATTTCCAATCCCTTTCGCCACTGCTTCCACATAGCGCGTATCGCTTTCGCCACTGGGTAAGGCTGGCGTTCCCACTGCAATAAAGAGGACTTCTCCGTGATTCACCCCTTTCCCCAAATCACTGCTAAACTCTAAGCGACCTGCTTCCATAGAAGCGTGCATCAACTCTGATAGTTGAGGTTCATAAATCGGAGGCTGTCCACTTTGCATCAACTTGACTTTCTCTTCATTATTGTCGATGCAAATGACATCATGCCCAGCGTAGGATAAACAAACCCCAGTCACTAAGCCCACATATCCCGTTCCAATAACACAAACACGCATATCCTTAAGTCCTTACTTTTCCTTATATTGTCCAAATGATAAAACAGAATGTTCCCAATGATTACCGACTCACTTCACCAAGTATGGTTAGATTATCATTCCTGAGTGGCGCGATTTTCACCCTGTCGGTCGCGCGATCGCGCTCTTTCCGAATCAAATCATCTCAGAAACTGATCTACTGCTGAGTTTTTGAGGGAGATTGAATAGAATAGCGTTTCCGAAAATCCTCAATCAGCATTTCTAACCCTTCTTGCAAAGGAACACGAGGTTCCCAACCTAAAATCTCTCGGGCTTTCGTAATATCAGGCTGCCGTTTTCTGGGATCATCTTCTGGAAGGGGGTTAAAGTGAATTTTTGCCTCTGGATTAATCATATTCTGAATCTTCTGCGCGAGTTCCAGAATCGTATATTCCCCGGGATTGCCTAAATTCACTGGCCCAATATAATCCCCATTCATTAGCCGAATCAAGCCATCCACTAAGTCTGAGACATAGCAGAAGCTACGAGTTTGCGAACCATCCCCATAAACTGTAATTGGCTGATTGCGTAAGGTTTGGGCAACAAAATTACTCACCACTCGCCCATCATCTTCCAACATCCGAGGGCCATAGGTATTATGACAACAAATGCCATAAGTCCCACCGATAAAATTCTCATACTCAGGAACTGAGAAATCATAAACATAATCATCAATCTCAAATTCCTCAAGATTCTTGACAATTCCCCAAGCAAGATTACCAGTGGTTTTGGCTTGTAATTGTTGCTTAGTTGTGGCTAAGTCTAAAATTGAGTAATTATCCAACCCTTGCACCGTTAAGCGATAGGACTTGTATTTTTGAGTGTTCTCCTTACTGACATGAGTATAAAACTCAGAGACACTGCCCATAATGCCAAATTTAGCTAAGATCAGAACTAATTTTTCAATAATTTGCTGACTGGAACTATTAAAAATAAGTTTATAACCTGTTGTCTTAGCATCATGGTTACCATCTCCTTCCCAGAATCCCTGTAAAAAGTGAACTAATTGTTCTTTGGGAAGCTGTAAAATCCAATTCGGGATATCTTTTTCTGTACTAAGTTTCTCCCCAAACCCAAAACTATTAATCACTAAATCAACAATTAGTTTAGATCGAATATGCACAGCAGGTGCTTTTTTTTGCTGGGCATCATATCGAATTGAGCATTCTATGCCAAATAATTCCTCGGTAACGGCAATCAGCTTTTCTAAATATTTGAAATTAGAACTAAACAGCAGTTGATAATCCTTATTTTTATTAATTAAACAACCCTCTGCTAAGTAAAATCCGAGAAACCATAATAAGCTAGATGTGTTTTCAATGTAGTTATTAATTGCCTGCTTAGAATAGTTCGGGACAATTTTTTCTTTTCCTGAAAATTCTAAATCGAGATAGTTCCAAAGTTCTAAGGGCAACTTATTCGCTATTTCATATCGTTTGATACGAGAATAAAACTGACGCGGTGCAATTTGTTTATTAGCTAAATATTGGCGAATTTTTTCAGGGAATTGCTCTAAATGGGAAATAACTTGATCGCTGATAATTCCAATCCCTGCTTGATCACTCAGTTTATCACTTAAATAAAACGGTTCTAACGGTTTTTCCCAGAAAGGAAGGGTATGAGGAACAGCGACGGCATCCCCAACGCTTAAGTCTTTTCCAAATACCGCTTTTGGCAAGCCATTTTGATCTTGGGTAAATAAACTATGATCTTCAGTGATTTTAACTTGTTTGCCCCAAGTGGTTGTTATTTTGTACCCTTTTTTCTTAACCTTATGTTTCCAAATTGCAGAAATTGGTTTAATTACGAGATTAGCATTATGATCAAAACAAGGAACAGAAACATCAGAAATATTCTCGTGAATATGGTCATAACACTCAGCAAAGGTTTTATAGTGTAACTGATTCCCTTTGTAATAAATAACCTTTTGATCGCCTGTTAAACTATTGAAAATTCTTGCCACTCGAATATCAACCCCATTATCACGGTGATAGTCAAACGCTAAGGTTTCCGCAATACGCTTTCCTTCATCGTAGCAATTTCCACATAAAGCCACTTTTCCATTGCGACGAACAAAAATCACATGATTAGTAACATTTACACAATAGACATTTCCGGCATAAGGAACTTTTTCAGGTTGCGTAAGGCTTGCTTCAATGGGATTACGAATATTGACACAGTAGAGATCGCGATGATACTTAGCATGAGAAGAGATGTTTGCCGCAAAACCACACCGTAAGGCTAATTCTTGAACATCATCTGCAAGTTGTTTCGATTTCGTGTAATAGCAATAAGCCTCTCCTCGGTTTGAACCGTCTCCCAGCAATAACGCATCAAGAAGAATACGAGACTGACGAGGAGATAAACGGAGATACTCCCGAGGAATATATTTATCTCCTGATTTGCCAAGGGGTGACAAAATATTGGCTAACTGTTTAGAACAAATGCGGAACTGATGATGATCAGATTGGAAGAACTTAAAGCCCATTTTTTGCAAGCATTGGGCAATTCTTTCCCGTTTTTCAGGATTTTCTTGGGCAATCAGAATATTGTAATCAGCAATGTTGTAATTACTGCCATTAACAACGCGATCGCGCTGACGAACATGAACACAACCCTCAGAAATATAATATCCGAGAAATTCTAACCAAGTATCCATTGCAACTTGAGAAACATTCACTTTAGCATTACGTGGGGGTGAGTCTAACGTAAACCATTCTTGTTCTTCGCCACTAAATGTTCCCCCTGTTAATACTT
>CAZTXK010000106.1:0-1865 GCA_964617275.1 uncultured Dactylococcopsis sp.
ATATTGAGGACAAATTGATCCCCTACTTGCATTAACGCCTCGATCGCGCGATCTTTTGCCACAGCAATACTAATACCGGGGGGATCGAAACTGGCTTGGGCAACCCAAGAGGCTAACATAGCACTTTTTAAGTCCCCTTTCTTGGCGGTAATAATATACAAACCGCCGCTTAAGCGTCCCATGGCTTTATCTAACTCGCCATCGAGGGACTTCATTTGCTTAACCGTTTTATCTCGTTTTAACCATTGCCCTAAGTCGGTTCCGGCTTCTTCACAGAGTTTATAAGTGCCTTCTCCGGGAGTATCCGTCATCCGAATGGCGGGGAAAACTTCTTTTAAGCCTAAATCCGAGAAACGGGTTTTTAGCGGATCAATCGGTTCATCATCTCCGCCATAAGATTCAAACACCCCAATGGCTTGCTTGGAAGACACAGAGGCAATAATCGTGCCGAGGGTAGCACTGGCTTCTCGGGCTTTTTCCCCATTAGACGGCGGCATTCCGATAATAATCGCGCTGGATCGTTCCACTAATTCTCGCACTTCTTGTTGATCGGCCCCTAATAAATCCATCATTTCCACAGCAATCTCGGTTTTAGTAATCCCGTAGGCAATGGCTTGAGAAGCGCGATCGCTGTAACCATAATCCGAGACATAAAAGACTGCAACCGTCTTTTCCCCTTTCGCCTTATTCTCACTCCAAGTGCGATAACGGTTGATTAACTCTTCCACATTATATTGCAACAGGGGGCCATGACCATTGGCGACTACGGCAATTTCCCCTAGTTTGCCCATGCGTTTTAACGCAGCTAACACCGATCGCGCATTCGGCCCCATTAAACAGTCATAATAAAAGCGATAGTCGGGAGAAATGGCTTCTAAATCGGTATCGAGTAAGTCATTACTGCAATAGTGCATTCCAAACACATCGCAGGTAAATAAGGTTTGCGTTCCCCAATCATAGGTCAACATGGTATCGGGCCAATGTAAATTCGGGGCATTCACAAACTCTAAACAATGACCTTTCCCTAAATCTAACTGATCTCCTGTTTTTACGACGTGCTGTTCAAAGGGCTTATGCACAAACCCTTCTAAAAACTGGATCGCGACTTTACTCCCCACAACAACCGCTTGGGGGGCAATTTCGAGAACATCTTTCACTAAGCCACTATGATCCGGTTCGGTATGGCTGATAACGATGTAATCAATGGTAGTGGGATCAACAATCTCTTTTAATTTTGGAAGATATTGATCGCGGAATTTCTCGTGAGAGGTATCCACTAAAGCGGTTTTTTCTCCTTGAATCAAAAAAGAGTTATAAGTTGTCCCATTTTGTAAGCCAAACTCAATATCAAAGCGATCGCGATCCCAGTCTAAACAACGAATGGCAGTGGTATCGGCAACAATATCGGCGACTTGTAAAGTTAAACGGTTTTTCGTGGGTTCGGCTAAAGCAACCATAAATGATCTTATTCCTTATTAAAAAAACTTATGTAACTGCAATCATGCCATTAGCATGAAAACTTTACTTCATTTTATGGTAAAGTGTTAAAATTTAGTTAAGTTTAGATTATTAGAACATTAAAGAAGATAATTATGCAATGTAATACTCGTTTCCTTAGCAAAAACCTCGCACTACTCTCACTCGCGCTACTTGTCTCTATGACAGGAGGTGTTTTAGCAGGCTGTTCTCAGGGCAATATGGGAACTGAAGGAACAGAAGAAAACACAGAAGAGGAATCTATGGGTGAAGAGGAATCCATGGAAGAAGAAACAGACACGGAAGAGGAGAATAATTAATTGTTCCTTATAAAAAACTCAGCTGCGATCGCGACAGAAGTATAGCTACTCTTAGGCTAATGATATCCC
>CAZTXK010000106.1:1965-3375 GCA_964617275.1 uncultured Dactylococcopsis sp.
TGGGGGGATGATTAGGAATCAACTCTTCACTTCATCGGCAAAACTTGCCCAACGGACAAAATGAAATGCCCCCGCCACTGATCCCCAAACATGCTCATCCGTTTCAGGATCACGTCCTCGATCTAAACTAATAAACTTGTCGGCATCAATTTCAAACGTACTATCGAGATAAGTTTCTTTCCCTTTGCGAACCACTTTACACCCCTTACCGGGTTCTACTTCTCCCTTAAAGCTATGACCCGTCCAATGAACAATCATATTACATCCTGGGAGTTTTTCTAAATTATCGAGGGTCAGTTGAGATAATCGTTCAGGTTCGCGACTCGCCCCATAAAATGCTTCTGAGTCTTTTAGGGTATAGTTTTCAATTTCAATATGATCTTCAACGGGTAATAATTTTAAGACTCGCACTCGATAAGGATTATTTAACATATAGTCATAGGCTTGTTCCACAAATAGACTAATCCCTGATAAAAGTGATACAGGTAAGGGGCGCATCCCCACCCGAATATGGGCAAAGAAAGGGGGATTAATAAAGGCTTGTTCTTGATTGCTAAAATCCGCAGCCATCCAACGGCCGAGGGTTACAACATCGGTAGCGTGAGACATAATACTTTTTTTTCTGATACTGTTATTAAATGATTCATTATTTATTGTTGATCGTTTAAGGATAGGGATAGCAAAAGGTTAAAGTAATGTTACAGGAAAACTTGATCGGTTAGGCTTGTCAACCATTTACTCTCATGAGGTATCTCCTTAATTTGGGTTCTTTGTTCCTTCTTCTTAACGACTTGCCAAATAACAAATAACGAATAACAAATGACCAATGACTGTAGCATCAATGTTAAAGAAATGGTTAGGATGTGGCATAATCTTAAAGGACTTAAAGGAAGAGATTTTTATGGATTTAAAAGCACTGATTCGAGATATTCCAGACTTTCCAAAGCAAGGGATTATCTTTCGTGATATTACCACGTTACTGCGCGATCGTGCTGGACTTCGCTATACCATTGATACCTTAACCACAAAATTTCGAGAAGCTAACCTCATCCCCGACTATGTCATTGGCATTGAATCACGGGGATTTTTATTTGGGCCTAGTCTTGCTTATCAATTTAACGCTGGATTTATTCCTGTCCGTAAGCCCGGCAAATTACCGGCTGCCGTTCATAGCATGGAATATGACTTAGAGTATGGCAAAGATAAAGTAGAGATTCATCAAGATGCCCTGCCACCCAACTCGAAAGTTGTAATTGTTGATGATCTCATTGCCACAGGGGGAACCGCAAAAGCAACTGCTGAGTTGATTAACCAAATAGACTGTGAACTTTTAGGGTTTGGTTTTATTATCGAACTCAAAGACTTAGCAGGAAGAAATAAACTCCCTGATGTCCCCATTATTACCCTTGT
>CAZTXK010000106.1:3475-8266 GCA_964617275.1 uncultured Dactylococcopsis sp.
AAAAAAAGCGGTAGAACTCTCTACCGCCTGTATTCAATTCAAGGACTAACAGCAATCAAGGTGATTTACCTAAATTACGATTCTGAGCCTTGGGGAAGCAACTCTTGTTTTTCCTCTTTCGGGAAGACTTTGACCTCTCCTTCTACCACATCAACGGTGGCGGTATCGCCTTCGCTAAGACGACCAGAGAGCATTTCTTCAGCAAGGATATCCTCTAACAAGCGCATAATGGCTCGACGGAGGGGACGCGCACCATAGCTGGGACTATAGCCTTCTTCTACTAATCGCTCTCGGAACGCTTCAGTAACTTCTAACTTGATATCTTGTTCCGTCAGACGAGAGAAGACTTCTCGCAACATAATTTCTGCGATTTCTTTGACTTCGTCACGGTTGAGTTGACGGAAGACAATGATCTCATCGAGACGGTTTAGGAACTCAGGACGGAAGTATTGTTTTAATTCTTCGTTCACGAGAGACCGAATGCGGTTATATTGCGATTCAGCTTGGTCTTCATTAAGCTCGAAGCCTAAGCCGCCGCCACCTTTTTCAATGACCTTAGACCCGATATTGGAGGTCATAATTAACAAGGTGTTCTTGAAGTCCACCGTTCGCCCTTTCGCATCAGTAAGGCGACCATCTTCTAAAATTTGCAGGAGCATATTGAAGACATCGGGGTGGGCTTTTTCGATTTCGTCAAAGAGGACGACGGTATAAGGACGACGACGGACGGCTTCGGTTAATTGTCCCCCTTCGTTATAGCCCACATATCCCGGAGGAGAACCAATGAGCTTAGAAACGGTGTGCCGTTCCATAAACTCGGACATATCGAGGCGGATCATGGAGTCTTCTGAACCGAAGAAGTATCCTGCTAAAGCCTTGGTTAACTCAGTTTTACCAACACCAGTGGGACCAGAGAAGACAAAGCTGGCAATAGGACGGTCGGGGTTTTTCAAGCCAACACGGGCGCGACGAATGGCGCGAGAAACAGACTTGACCGCTTCTTCTTGACCAATGAGACGTTCATGTAATGTGTCTTCAAGGTGCAAGAGTTTTTGCGACTCGGTTTCGGTAATCTTGCTGACCGGAACCCCTGTCCAAGAAGCAACAATATCGGCGATTTCTTCCACATCCACCACAGGACCGGCTTGATCCTCTTGGCTGGTTTCTGTGTCTTTAGCAGAAGCAAGGTTGCGGATTTCATTTTTGATTTCCATTTCGCGATCGCGCAATTCTCCCGCCCGATCAAAGTCCTGAGAGCGCACCGCATCATCTTTCTGCTTGAGAACTTGACGCAATTCTTGATCTAATTCTTTCGCGGCGGGGGGAAGCTGGGAATTAATCAAACGCACCCGAGAACCGGCTTCGTCAACAAGATCAATTGCCTTGTCTGGGAGATAGCGGTCTGAGATATAGCGATCCGAGAGTTGGGCTGCCGCCTTAAGAGCTTCATCAGTAATGCGGAGCTTGTGATGCTGTTCATAGCGATCGCGCAACCCTTGTAAAATCTCGATGGTTTCATCTACCGTGGGTTCTCCCACCGTCACCGGTTGGAAACGGCGTTCTAAAGCGGCATCTCGTTCAATATGCTTACGATATTCATCGAGAGTGGTTGCCCCAATGCATTGCAATTCGCCGCGGGCAAGAGCCGGCTTGAGAATATTGGCAGCATCGATCGCGCCTTCGGCTGCACCTGCCCCAATTAGAGTATGAACCTCGTCAATAACCAGAATCACATTTCCAGCCTGACGAATTTCATCCATGATTTTCTTCAGGCGTTCTTCAAATTCCCCACGATATTTGGTTCCGGCTACTAACAGCCCAATATCGAGAGTTACCACGCGCTTATCTTCGAGAATATCGGGAACATCTTGGTTGCCAATGCGTTGGGCTAACCCTTCAGCAATGGCGGTTTTACCGACCCCCGGTTCTCCAATTAAGACAGGGTTGTTTTTGGTTCGCCGACCCAAAATCTGGATGACACGCTCAATTTCCTCTTGACGACCCACCACCGGATCAAGTTTGCTGTCGGCGGCTAACTGCGTAAGGTTAGAGCCAAATTCATCGAGGGTGGGCGTTTTCGTCCGACCTTGACTAGATCCGGTGGAGACTTCGGCATTTTCTCCTAACATCCGAATGACTTGGGTTCGGACTTTGGAGAGATCCACGCCTAAGTTTTCTAAGACTCTAGCCGCCACACCTTCTCCTTCGCGAATTAAACCGAGAAGGAGGTGTTCGGTGCCAATATAGTTGTGTCCGAGTTGACGAGCTTCTTCTAAAGATAGTTCTAAAACTCGCTTGGCTCTGGGCGTAAACGGAATTTCCACCGCGACAAATCCTGATCCTCGTCCGATAATTTTTTCAACTTCGATGCGAGCATCTTTGAGGTTAACCCCCATTGATTTCAGAACTTTCGCAGCCACGCCGGTTCCTTCTCCGATTAAGCCGAGGAGGATTTGCTCTGTGCCAACGAAATTATGACCGAGGCGACGTGCTTCCTCCTGGGCAAGCATAATCACCTTAATTGCTTTTTCTGTGAAGCGTTCAAACATAGCCTATTGTTATCACCTGCTGCGTACCCTTGTTACGCTGATTCTAACATAGGCGATCCCGAGGTTTGCATTAATGCTAACCTTTTAAGTACAAATCTCCCTTCGATTTTTCCTAGTTTTCAGGGGATCAGCAGTGAATGACAGCAGGCTTTAGACAATTTTTAAGATTCAAGCCTTAACTACTTTGCAAGATATCCCAGCCTTTCGTCAAGAGGGTAGCACTTCTTTTTTTTTGGATTTTTTTCATTTCTTCGGCAAATTCTGGTTCTTGCACGCGAGAACGCCATAAAATCAAGGCATCTTCTGGGGGAATGGGATAATAGTCTTTCCGTCGTCCTGCAATTTCAAATCCCATTTTTTGATATAAGTTAATGGCTGTGGTATTTGATGCTCTCACTTCTAGGGTGGCGCGTTCTAGCGACCAATGATGAGCTTGCAGTAATAAATGAGATAATAGAAGTTCTCCTAATCCTTGCCCCCGATAGTTGGGATCAATGCCAAGGAGGGTAATATGGGCTTCTTCCACAATTGCCCAAAAGCAGCTCATGCCAATTAGTTCTTCTTGAATATAGGTAGAATGTAGGCGAAATAAGCCAAGGAGAAGACTTCTAGAACTCTCAATTTCTCGCTTATAACCGCCTTTTGTCCACAGTCCGCCAAAGCAGATTTGATCAAGGGCGAGCATGGCTTCCAGTTGGTTGGTTGTTAAGGGTTGGATTTTGAATTGCATTAGTTTGTTATTTGTTATTGGTTATTCGTTGTACGGAAAAGGCGAGGGTGGCAGCGAGGGCTTCGGCGCTGAGACTTAAAAGACGAAATAGCGCCACACTACTGAGAATAATTTCTGGCGAGAAACTATCACTTAAAAGCGCGATCGCGCTGCTTTCAAATACTCCAATTCCCCCTGGGGATGGCACAATCAAGCCAAAAAACCAAGAGAGACTAAAAACCCCTAATAAAAAGGGAAACTGATCAAGGGTCAAACTTGTAAATCCCATAAAAGTTATGATAAACCCCATCCCTCTTAAGCCAACAAATCCTAATTCCCCTAATAAGGGAAACCAAGGATAATGTTTAATCTGAAAAGAACAATCATGGGTTGCTTTTTTCTTGAAACGAGCGACTAGCTTTAATACAGGATTAAAAAAATAAGGATGAATCAAAATTAAAATACTTCCTGCAAATAAAAAGGGTAGTAATTGATAAAACCAGTTTTCTTGATCCGCTAGCCAACTTTGTTGAATCGAAACTAACGTCATTAAAACCGCCGCTGTTGCCATTAAAAGCGGTTCTAAAAGGGTAGAGAGGGTTGCAGTCGTTAAATCCGTTCCCGTGGCTTGGACAGCTCGAATGCGTCCGTAAAAATGCCAAACATTGCCAGGGATATATTTGGCTAAATTCGTTTTTAAATAAACGGGTAAAACCCAAATTAAAGGAGCAGGCTGTTGTAAAAAATGAAGAATCCTTGACCAAACAATTCCCGACCAAACATGAGCAATAAGGGTAACAAAAAGCGCGATCGCGCTATAATAAATATGGGATAGTCTTAATTCAATCGCTAAAACATCTTGCCCATGATCATAAAACGTTTTCAGCAAGAAAGCTAGCGTTATCCCTAACACAAACCATCGTAAAAACTTCACCAACTAACCTCAGCTTTCAGAATTTTTTGTTAACTTTTGCTGATTTTGATGCCACTTTTTCCAAGCCGAGGAACTGCGAATGGCAAGCCATAATAACATCATGGCAATTAATCCCCCTTCTTCCGGCGCATTAAACGCATAAATCACCAATAAAACTGATAAAATATCTTCCCCCACCGCAATCCAAGGAGGAATCCCTCGTAAGCGAAAAAACCAGCCCACTTGCACCAGTTGTAAAATAAAGGCAAAGAGTCCGCCACTAATGCCAATTAACCAAAGCTGTATGGTATCATAATCCACAAGGCTTGCCACAGTCATTGCTAAGAGTAATCCTGCTAGCGGACTCAATGCTAATTGAATTAATTGTAAAACTCTTTGTCCCAGTAATTGTTTTGATCCCAATAATTCAAATAACGACCAACTAATTAAAATGGCTAAAACAACTTGGGGATGAATGCGATTGAGTAAGGGAACATTCGACCAAAATTCTTGATTTTCAACGAACCCAATCATGAGTAATGGGATAGCGACTCGCATTCCTGCGGCAGCGGATACAGCTAAAACGGCTAAAATACCAGCAAGCATAATTTTAATTCCAT
>CAZTXK010000107.1:0-8243 GCA_964617275.1 uncultured Dactylococcopsis sp.
TTAACGCCATTCCTCCCAATCATTATTAAAAATAGATGTATCGGGAAACGCAGTGGGATTGCCATTATTTTCTAAGCGTTGCCGTAGCCCTTGTAATTGCTCATTAGAATAGAAGCGTCCATCCACTAATTCATAAGGATAAATCTCTTCTTCTAAGGCAAAAGCAGCGGTTGTTCCTGCTGCTGCCCCCACTGACCATTCAAAGGAATGAACCCGATAAGCTGCTGCGGCAATGTGACTGGTGGCGATACTTTTTCCGGCTATGAGGAAATTATCAATGTCTTGGGGAATTAAGGCGCGTAAGGGAATTTGGAAGGGATAAGCCTGCCCCGCCCCTTGTCTTTCTCCTTCTCGTTCGGTATTACCGGGTTTTTCTGGGGGGTGTTCGGTCAGACAGGGGTGAAAATCAATAGCATAGTGACCAATGCCGACTGAGTCGGGATAAATGCGCGATCGCGCTCTCTCCTCAGCATCTTCCCCTAACATAGCAGCGATCGCGTTTCTTCCAGCTAACTCCTGTTTTAACCACTGATATTCAGCACTAGACAGTCTCTGTCGGTACTCCTCACTGGTGAGATCATTACGGGTAATATCCACTTCCCACACGGTAAAGCCATCGGGATAGCCTTCCCCCTCTCGTCCAATGATTCGTCGTCCTTCCCGAATATAGGGATATTTTGACAAGCCATGTTCCGTTCCCATGGGAGAGTCTAATCCACTCAAAAAACGGTTATTAGGATGTGGCTGCTTAACCCCTTCTCCCAATTGGGAATCGGTGGTTCCAGCAACTAACCAATGGAAAAAGCCTAAAGCGTGTTCTTCGGCACTTGCAAGGGTTTCAATACGGAGTCCTCCCATCCAGCCACCAGAATCCAACTGTCCAGAGGCTTCCAATTGTTCACGGGTATAAATGAAATTATCTTTAGCAGTTCCGGGACGATAATCATTCCCCCATGTCCAATTCTGCATGGAGATATCGCCAACGGTGGGTTCCGTAAAGCCAATACCACCAAAACGGTCTTTTTCTCCAGTTTCAGGACTCCAGATGCGCCGATAGGTAAACAGTAAATCAAAACTTGCCAGCCGTTCTAACTCGTAACTATAATACGGCTCATATTGAGAATAAAACTCAGGTTCAGGGTGATCTTGAGGCGTTTCTGTTGCCTCCATGGCAAACGTATAGGTAAAGCCTTGAGTGCAATAGGGATCCCCATTTTCACTTGCCGAAGAGGGTTCCAGATGAGAACGCGGATCAATTCCCAAACGATAGGGAACATCTGCTAATCCGACTAATTCCCCAGTTTCAGTAGCATCAATGACATACCAATTATTTTCTTGGGGCGTAAATTCAATAATCGTCTTCTCAAATTCATCAGAATCTTCGTAGCGATACCAATCTGCAATGGTTTGAGAGAGAAAACGGCTATTGAGAGGGGCTGCCGACTCTGTCGGCTGATGTTGAATCCCGATCGCTGTTTTCATAAGCGTCCCATCAGCATTTAGGCTTAAATCCTTGATCACTGTGGAAGGAAACCATTTTAGCGTTCCATCTCCTTCCCTCTCGGCATCCTGTAATTGCGCTTTGAGAATGGAGTGAGCATCTTTGGGAAGGAAACAAGAGACACTTACCCAACACTCGCCGGGATTTAACTCCCCATAATACTCCTCAACGCGATCGCGCAGTTCAAGATATCCTCGGGGATAAAATAAGCGTTCCCGTTGCGTGGGGCGTTCATCTAACGCGGATGTTCCCTGCGACGAAATTTGTCCGCCTAGCCAATCCGTCATTTCGGTAACACAGACTGTTTTTCCCGCTAAGAGGGCTTCATAAGCAGTAGCACTCCCAGCCAGGCCGCCGCCAGCAACCAAGATATCACAGGTTACCGTTTCATCTGGAGAAGGAGTCGCCGCCATTATCGGACGAGACATTGTGGTACTAGCAACAGCAAAGAGAAGGGAAAAAGCAGAAAGTAAACGCAGAGACATTATTCTTGAAATCAGTTACAGTAAAACTGATCATACAACAAGAGAATCATTGAAATTCGCTAACTCAGCAATTTCCTCTGAATTAAAAGCGCGATCGAAAATCTGGAACTGATCCATCGCCCCTTCCCAGACATCATTGTAACGTTGACTTTGACCGAGAACTAATTGTTCTACCGCTTCAATTTCTCCCTCAATTGCCCCTTGATCATAACTGAGGTCATTTTGTTCCCCATCAAGGTAAAGCTGCAAGGAACTGCCACTTTCCCACACTAGAGCTAAATGTTGCCACTGGGAACTTTGCACATCAGAGGAAGACTCAATTTGAGTTGATCCTTCAGAAGTATTAATGGAGGCTTTAATCACATCTTCACCGCCACCGAACCAACCCGACTCATCATAACGCATTCCTAAATGGCTATCGTGGCTATTAGGCGCAAGGGTAGAGAAAATCCCATTATCGTTTCCAGCTTCTTCTGCATTCACCCACAGAGAAACCGTAATCGCATCCAGTCCATTAAGATAGTTTCCATCGTTTTCCCCTCGAATGAGGCTATCTTCTCCCTTGAAACCGATTCCATCACCACTAATTCCTTCCACCCAACGAGTTTCTTCTCCAAGTAACCCATCATTCTCATTGCTGCGATCGGAAGCAATGTTTCCCTCTCCTTCATTAAAGTTCCAATGAGTAAGCAAATTTTCGTCTGTTTCACTGAAATTAGCTAACTGGGAAATCTCTTCATTATCAAGGGCATAATTAAAAATCTGGAACTCATCCATCGCCCCTTCCCAGACATCACTGTAACGTTGACTTTGACCCAGAACCAGTTGTTCTACCTCTGCAATTTCTCCCCCTATTGCCCCCTGATCATAACTGAGGTCATTTTGTTCCCCATCAAGGTAAAGCTGCAAGGAACTGCCACTTTCCCACACTAGAGCTAAATGTTGCCACTGGGAACTTTGCACATCAGAGGAAGACTCAATTTGAGTTGATCCTTCAGAAGTATTAATGGAGGCTTTAATCACATCTTCACCGCCACCGAACCAACCCGACTCATCATAACGCATTCCTAAATGGCTATCGTGGCTATTAGGCGCAAGGGTAGAGAAAATCCCATTATCGTTTCCAGCTTCTTCTGCATTCACCCACAGAGAAACCGTAATCGCATCCAGTCCATTAAGATAGTTTCCATCGTTTTCCCCTCGAATGAGGCTATCTTCTCCCTTGAAACCGATTCCATCACCACTAATTCCTTCCACCCAACGAGTTTCTTCTCCAAGTAACCCATCATTCTCATTGCTGCGATCGGAAGCAATGTTTCCCTCTCCTTCATTAAAGTTCCAATAAGTGAGCAAATTTTCTTCAGCAATGTTGGTTTCATCATCTGCTGTGTCATCAAACGTGGAGTCTGGATAACTTTCCCACTTTTCAGCAAACGTTTTAATTGCCTCCCAGCGTGGGGTAGAATCATTAAGGTGAGCTAGTGCGCCCCAGCTACCATTTTTACTAGCTCGACCAACATCAACAAAGTGATTAAAAAGGGTTCCTCCAACTTCTTCCCAACCTTGGAAAAGCTCGTTATATAAATCGCCCATTTCAGGACGACGATTGAGTTCAATCAGAAAATCTGTAAATTCCTCATCATTTTTCGCTTCTCCAGAAGTTGCCACAACATGAGTTCCCGCCTCATAAGTGACCAAGTCTAAATCATGATTAGCAGCAACTGTACTTTGATAAGCTAAATTATCTATAATCTCCTCTACAGATTTACTACTCTTAAGATCAGCTTGACTGCCATCTTTTAACTCCTGAAAAACCTTTTCAAAAGCCCCCTCTCGATCCTGTTCTATCCACTGTGAAATCGTCTCATAGTTTTCCTGATTACCAATATCACCGCCAAAATAAGCTGTAACAGCATAAGCATCAAAAAGGGTATAAGGTTCGGGGTTTCCTTCTTCCACCCAATGAGGAGATTCTAAGATAGATTTTTCAATTCCTTCATAAGCAGTTTGGGTAGAAATAACCTTCACTAAGCGATCATCAGCTTCACTGCCATATACGTCATCTAGAATTTGCGCCATTTGCGCTGACCGCATCCCATACCACTCTACCCAAGCCGTTTCCACATCATCTCCCCAACGTTCTTGTCCTTTTTCGTGGGCATATTGAGCTTGATCAAACTGCCAGTTCCAAACTTCATTAGAAAATTCAAAATGCGCTTTTAAGTTGGGATCAAGCTGTTCTTTTACCACTTGGGCAAAGTTGCGAATATAATTATCAGTGGCTTGATGAGGAATATTAAACCAAGGATCTGTATCGGTTTGGTTCGCCAGTTCAATCATTATTTCCAATGGCGCACCATTAGTCCAAGTTGCATCATCAACCGTGGGGCGTTCACTCCACTTAGAAACGTCTGAATTATTGGTTTCCATCCAGTCCATGAAGCGTAAGGACTCAAGGTCTTCTATTTTATTAACCCATTCGGGATTAAAAGTTTCTCCCGCTTCGTATAAGTCTAATTGATCTTCTCTGATGACTCGAATATCACGAATATAATCCCCTGTTTCATTAGGATCAGTTTCAGTAATGTTAATTCCTAATAACTTTCCTTCAGGCGTAAATTCAATAATATCTCGACCTGGTTCACTTTCTATTTTTTCACCACTAACGTTGTACTCAAGCGTTCCTTCTCCCTCATATAAAACAACGTATCTTCCCCCAGCAACTGCTTCTTCTTCCATATCTGTGAATAAAACCGTCCCAGCAGCTGCCGTTTCTCCATCAACCTCGGGTAAGGAAGTGGGATAGCCATTTTCATCAAGTTCAAATTCCTCAATGGGAACCCCTCCCCAGCTATAACCTCCCCAATCATTAGGTTCATGTCCAATCCAGCTACGGGAAGAGTTAAAGTGATTAATAAAAGGAAGCTGTGTTGACCAGTCGCTAATTCCGTTTAATCCGATTCCCATACTGGGATAATTATAATAACTACTTGTTTGATTAGACATATTGACTTCACTATTGAAAAAATTAAAAGATAAAATAAATAAAAGAGATAAGACTACCCAAAATACAAATTTTAGTCCTGAAATAAATAATGGACTTTTTGTTGACAATAATGAGGCTTTTCCTTTAGTTATATAAAATAATTCTACAGAAGACATAACTGAAAAACATCCGTGAAAGCACTAAAATTATAATGATCGATTCCTTATAATTATTTCATCAACAATTATGTTAAATCATCCCTATTGATGATGATATTAATCACATCTAAAAACAAGTACGTAATACGATTGTTTTAATTGCCGGGTGAATAGTATTCCTAAATTATGCTTAAAACAATCAAGTAAAATGGAGCTTAGAGCTTCCAATCACAACTCATTCCTTGGGTAGAGATATTTCAAATTACCGAAAAATCCGACTGTAGAAGTACGGTTTCACAGATGAAGTGTGAAGGAGAAACTGTTAAAGTAGAGCATAGAAGATGAGAGAACAGTAAAAAATCCCAAGTAACTTGTTATTGAAGGAAGTTTTGGGATATTAGGAGGAAAATTTATGATGAACTATCATACCCAACCCAATCAAAATTCCGAGTTCTTTGAAGAGGGAGGAGAAAAAAACTATCTCTGGCAATATGTACAGTCGCTTAACTCAGAGGTGGTGGAACAGCTTTCTCATCCTCAGTCTCAAGAGGTGTTTCAAGTGATGGAACGCAATATTGTTGGGCTGTTAGGAGGGCTTCCTTCTGATCAGTTTAATGTTAACATTAGTACCAGTCGGGAACACTTAGGACGACTTCTTGCTTCTGCAATGATGAGTGGCTATTTTCTGCGGAATGCAGAACAGCGGATGAATTTTGAGCGCTCACTGCAAGCTACAGAACACAACTCCTCCCAGAATCATTCTGATCAATAAATAGATTTTGGGTTAATTTTAAGTCGTCTGTAAGCTCGTTCTCGGCGGGCTTTATTTTTTTGGTTGACTATGGAATTGTGGGAACACCCGAAGACAGTTAAGAGTTTACAGCGATCGCTGCGACAATGGTATAAAACCCAAGGACGAGAGTTACCGTGGCGCAAAACCACTGATCCCTATTATATTTGGGTATCAGAAATTATGCTCCAACAAACCCAAGTGCAAACCGTCATTCCTTACTATTATCGTTGGCTGAATCAATTTCCTGATATCAACACTCTCGCCCAAAGTTCCCTAGATTCAGTTTTAAAAGTATGGGAAGGGTTAGGTTATTATGCTAGAGCGCGAAACCTCCATCGGGCAGCTCAAAAAATTGTTAGCGATTATCAAGGCGTATTTCCCCAGGAATTAGCGACAGTTCTTACCTTACCTGGAATCGGACGAACTACCGCAGGAGGAATTCTGAGTGCAGCATTTAACCAGCCAATTTCAATTTTAGATGGCAATGTGAAACGAGTTTTAGCTCGTTTGGTGGGGTTAGAAACGCCTCCACAAAAAGCAATGAAGCAATTGTGGCATATCTCCGATGCGCTACTGGATCAAAAACATCCCAGAGAGTATAATCAGGGACTAATGGATTTAGGCGCAACAGTTTGCACACCGAATCAACCTAGCTGTTTGCTTTGTCCTTGGCGTGAACATTGTCAAGCCCTACAGTACAATTTACAAACCAAAATTCCCATGCGTGAACCTTCCTCTCCTCTCCCTCATAAAGAAATTGGTGTCGCTGTCATTTGGAATGATCAGGGTGAAATTCTCATTGATCGTCGTCGAGAAGAGGGATTATTAGGCGGTTTATGGGAGTTTCCGGGAGGGAAAATCGAAGAAGATGAAACGATCGCGAGTTGCATTCAACGAGAAATTAAAGAAGAGTTAGGAATTGATATTAAAGTAGGGGAACATTTAATTACGATTAATCATGCTTATACTCATTTCCGTGTCACCTTAAATGTTTATCATTGTCGCTATTTGCAGGGAGAACCGAAGCCGTTAGAGTCTCAGGAAGTACGTTGGGTGAATCCCGAACAATTATCAGAATTTGCATTCCCCAAAGCAAATACGAAAATTATTGAGGCAATTCTAAGTGATTAACCTGCTTGTGAATTAAGCGTTGCACACTGCCTAAAACAGGATTAAATTCATATCCTTTTTGATGAGGATTTTCTAAAAAGGCTTGTTGTTCTTGTTCCATCATTTCCACATCTTGACGCACTAACCCATCGAGTAATTTTTGGGCGGAACCAAAGAGAGCATTTTTTAAGCCGCGACGAAACCAAATGGGCAGTTTATGTAACCGCCAAAAGGCATTTAGGGAGGTAAAATGAATTAAATAGGCGCGGGTTGAGGTTTCATTAATGGGAGAAAATAAACAGTAAATTTTAAAGTCATCTCCTAAGGTGGAAAACCAATGAGGATAACAGTAACTAACAGTTAAAGGTTCCGGGTGCAGTTGTCTTAATTGACGGAAAAAAAGCTGCGAAATTGACCAAATTTTATCAATTTTATAATAGCTTTGTGCTTGATAGTAGCCGTGAACTTCTGTTTCATCTTCTTCGATTTTTTCTAGCTTCGCATCTGTCCAAGCCTGCCAATCTTGATGTAAATGTCCATGATACATATCCATTAAATTTTCAATCAGATAGGAATAATGGGCTTGGGTTTCGATGATAGAAACCGTGGCAATATAATTAAGATGATCCCATTCTGGAACTTGGAAACGGGGAACTTTTTCTGCGTGGCTACGCTCTCCTAAAAATACCCAAATAAATCCGTCCGCTTCTTGCACTGCATATTTAGATAACTGACAGGGCGGTAACTTCTGCTTTTCACTTAAATAGGGAACAGCAACACATTTTCCCTCCTGATTAAATTGCCAGCCGTGATAAGCACATTCTAGGAAATTGCCGCGAACTTGACCTGAACTCAGTTTAACAAACCGATGGGGGCAACGATCTTCTAAGGCGCAAATGCTGCCATCTTGCTGGCGATAGAGAACAATCGGTTGCTTCCACAGCGTCACAGGATAAGGCTTAGTTGTGACTTCATTACTACGGGCGACCACATACCAATGATTAGGATTAATGCCCAAGCGACGAATTGACTCCATAAGTGGGATTAATGATGCAGTAAACTTTACTCTCCATACTCCTGTAAAAAGGCGAGAAAATCAATCAAAGCTCGTCGGGTTTGTTCGTTGGGTTCGAGTTGATGCCGTATTTGGAGAATAATCCATCGATTTTGGATTCTAGCACGGCGAGCCGCTCGTTCTCTTTCCTCAGCT
>CAZTXK010000108.1:0-8223 GCA_964617275.1 uncultured Dactylococcopsis sp.
GTTGTCCCTTGGGGGCGTTCCTTTCAAGATTATTTGGGAATGTTTAATCTTACCCCTGAAGACTTAAACTTATCCATTTTAGACTGTGCTGGCGGACCTGCTAGCTTTAATGCGGTAATGAAACAACAGGGAAAAACGGTTATTTCCTGTGACCCGATTTATCAATTTACCCCTGAACAAATCGAGCAACGAATTGATGAGACTTACCCGATTATTATTAAAGGATTATATCAAAATTTTGATCAATTTGTTTGGACTCCCATTACAACGCCCGAAGCATTAGGCGAGTATCGTTTATCAGCTATGCGAGAATTTCTTGCTGACTTTCCTCAAGGAAAAGAAGAAGGGCGTTATCGTAATCTTAGCTTTCCAGAATTTCCTTTTCCCGACCAAAGTTTTGATTTAGCGATTTCTTCTCATCTATTATTTACTTATTCCGAACAGTTTTCCTTCTCCTTCCATTTACAATCCATTTTAGAACTGTGTCGCATTGCAAAAGAAGTAAGAATATTTCCCTTAGTGGAAAATTTTACCAGTGCTAAATCACGCCATCTGGATGGGATTTTAGAGGCACTGACTGCTAGAAACTATCAAACTAACATACAAAAAACGAGTTATGAGTTTCAACGCGGTGGCAATGAATTATTAAGCGTTAAAGCAACGTAGCAATATAGCCCTTCTCAACATTCATCTGAGAGTAGAAGCTGAATTGTTGACCAGTATTTGCGACTCCATCCTTTGATCGCGCTGATCTTATTAATTTTTGTTAAGGATTTTTAAATTAAAGGGAGTCAGACAGTTATTATGTAAGGCTGGAAGATAGTTTAATGATTTTTTTAACATTGGCGTAACAAAGGGAGAACATATGGACGCTTTAACCAGTTTATTAAGTAACATCAATTATGAAGTCATTTTTCAGTTAACCTTTGTCACCTTAATTATGATTTCTGGGCCGGTGGTGATTTTTTTACTCGCTGTTCGCGGTGGAGATATGTAACGCTGAAACCAAAAACGTCATAATAGAGAGAGTAAGCAAGGTGGTCTGATACACGCCTTGCTCATTTTTTTCTCAATGTCAACTGTGGGATTATGCCTTACGAACCGCTTCATCAGAAATATCGCCCACAAACCTTTGCTGATCTGGTGGGACAAAGCGCGATCGCTGATACTCTGACCAATGCTATCAAACGCCAACGCATTGCCGCCGCCTATCTTTTCAGTGGCCCCCGAGGAACGGGAAAAACCTCCTCAGCGCGAATTTTAGCCAAATCTCTTAACTGTCTCCATAGTAGCCAACCCACTGCCGAACCCTGTGGCGTGTGTGAATCCTGTCGCGCCATTAGCCAGAGTAACGCCCTTGACATCATTGAAATTGACGCTGCCAGTAATACTGGGGTTGATAATATCCGAGAATTAATTGAGCGATCAAGCTTTGCGCCCGTACAATCTCGATATAAGCTGTATATTATTGACGAATGCCACATGCTCAGTACAGCAGCGTTTAATGCCCTGCTGAAAACCCTAGAAGAACCCCCACCCCGAGTCGTTTTTGTTCTCGCTACCACCGATCCGCAGCGCGTTTTACCCACCATTATTTCCCGTTGTCAACGCTTTGACTTCCGACGGATTCCCCTTACCGCGATGGTGTCTCACTTGAACCACATCGCCCAAAAAGAGGGCATTGATATTACATCTGAAGCCCTTTCTGTCATCGCCCAAGTCTCTCATGGGGGATTACGAGATGCCCAAAGCCTGTTAGATCAACTCAGTCTTCTCTCAGAACAAATCACCATTGAGCGCGTTTGGGACTTAGTGGGGGCGATTCCTGAGCAAGACTTAATTCGCCTCTTACAAGCCATTAAACAGCAAAATGGGGAGCAAGTGATCACTCTCTGTCGTCAATTAATGGATCGCGGACGAGAACCGATTATTGTGTTGCAAAACCTTGCAGGGTTCTATCGGGATTTATTATTAGCTAAAACTGCCCCGCAACAGTCAGAGTTAGTCGCCCTCACCGCTTCCACTTGGAAACAATTGTGTGAGGAAGCCCAACAATGGACAACTCCCGAAATTCTCGCTGCCCAAAAACATCTCCAAGATAGTGAAACCCAAGTTAAACATACCACGCAACCTCGCCTCTGGTTAGAAGTAACGCTGTTAGGCTTAATCAACACTACGGGAAACCAACCCCAAGTAACAGAAGAAAAAGCGTCTTTACCTATCCCAGAAACGCCTGTTGCAAGTAAACCTGAAACCTCGACAACGCCCCCTCCTGAAACGAAAAAAGTAGAACCTGAAACCCCTGTTTCTCAGCCGTCACCTGTTGCAAGTAAATCTGAAACCTCGACAACGCCTCCTCCTGAAACGAAAAAAGTAGAACCTGAAACCTCAGAAACAGAAGTTAGGGAAGAATCCCCTAATCTGGAAAAAGTTTGGGAACAAGTCATTAAAAATTTGCCGCTTCCCGCCCAATCTTTAGTCAAAGATCATTGTCGCTTATTAAGTTTAGACGGAAATCTTGCCCGTGTTGGGGTAAAAACTCAGCCTCTTCTTCAGTTTGCCAAAAAACGGGAAAAAAATATTGAACAGGCTTTAAGAAAGGTTCTTAATCAAGAGATTAAACTGACTTTAGAAGTAAGTCAATTTAATACTGCTAATTCAGTTTCTCCAGCAGAAAGTAAGACCGATATTCCAGAAAATAAAACTCCTTCTGTTAAGTCTCCAACCCCTTCACCTGCTGAAACGGATCAATCACCAGAAGAAAAACCTTCCCAAGGGAGTGAAAATCATTCCCCAAAGCCTGAAGACGATAATGGGCATAATGAGTCATCCCAACCTGTTAATTTTAAAGAGAATGAAGCAACCGCAAGTACCGAAATAACGGAGGAAAACTCCTCTGAAGAAAAAACTGTTCCAGAGGAAGATGTGACGAAATTTGCTCAAGAATTAGCAAAAGCCTTTAATGGGGAAGTCATTTCTACAGATCAGGAGAATTAAACCTTAAAATTAATCCAGCCAAAAACAATCCAAAAGACTAAAAGACTCGCGGTTAAAATTAATACTGGAACGGGTCCCAGTTGAAAGACTAAAATAGGAGCTGCTGCTGTGAAAAAACCACCCCCGACAATGGGTTCAAATAACAGTTGTTTATAGGCAAAACTTTCTAAGGCTCCGGTTTCATTATCAGGATCAACCATTTGTAATAATAAAAGTCCAGTGGCGGTGACGCCCATAGATTGCCCCATATCCCCAATTCCACGCTGAAACCAGTAAGTGGGAAGCAGACGGGGGGCGAAAAATAAAAAAGCGCTAATATTCCAAGTAATTCCTGCAATGGAGAGGATTAAAAAGGGGATTAAATTTGTACCGAGAACGCTTAAAGAAATGGACGCGATCGCGCTAAAAATTACAGCATCGAGAGACACCCCAGCAATATTTTTCTGTAATGGTCGTAAAATTAAATTATCAATTCCCAACCGTTTCATGGTAAGTTGCACAATTAATCCCCCAATTAGTGCCATGGGAAATAGAGGAACATAATTCATTATTTCGATTTCAATTTTTGCCCAAGTCAGTCTTTCTAATTCTTGTAAGGCTTGAAGAATTAGCCAACCTAACGTAACCGCGATCGCGACTACCCCTAAATTGATGGACAAGGGATCCAGTAAAGTATTTTTATTAAAATTCTCATACTCTGCTCGGATATTATCAGAATTTGTTGTTGATTCTTCCAGGGATAAATCCCCCTGCGTTTTAGAGATAATATGTCCTTTTTTACGTCCCCAATTAATTAAAATTGTGCCTGTTACCACACCAGCAATTAAACCAACGGTTGCTAATCCTAAGGCTAGTTCGCTTCCTTCTTCAAAGCCGAAAGTATCCAGCACTTCTGCCATGCCGGCGGCAGTTCCATGTCCTCCTTCAAAACCAATTTCAATTAATGCCCCAGCAATGGGATTAATATCAAATAATGGGGTTAGAATCAAAATGGTAACGGTTAATCCCACAACATATTGTCCCCAAGCTAAAATTTGAGCAAAAGCCACTTGGGGTGCAATTTTACGCCAAATTTCTTTGGGGCTAGGAATGGTTTCACCAAGAAATAAAGTTGCAAAAACTAAATTAATAAAAATACTTGGGGCTTGTGACCAAACTGTTGCAATATTTTTGGGAAAGATACCTTGATGAGCTAAGATATTGTCTGCTGGAACAATACTTCCTAAGCCTTCTTTTCCTAATAATAATGCAACTACCCCTGCTAAAATTGACTCAGGGAGATAGAGTTGCTTGAAAATCTCAATTTTCTCTTTTAGAAAACGTCCTAATAATAAAAATAGTCCCAAGATAATAAACGCAGCAAAAACATCGACTAATTCCAATTCGGTTGTGTTCAATTGATCCGTATCCTTCCTATTTTTTATGCAATGATCGTGAGATCAAGTTTATAACAGATTTTCCAGTCACGAAAATGTTGGCGAGATGACAAATGCTTAATTGTCGGTAAATACCCAAGTTCTCCCTTGAAGGTTTAGGTTAAGATAGGGTTAAAGCTAAGTAAAGATTAAATTAACTATGACACTTAATCAATTTCTATATCCCCAATCTCGCTACAATGGCAATGTGAAGCCACAAAACCTCGTTTTTAACGCTAATTTACAGGAGTTCTCCCAGCAAGTCGGCTATATTGCCAATCTTGAAACCAATGGCAAACTTTCCCCACAAGAGGCGTATCAGCAAATTCGAGAGCTCTGGCAAGAATTGGAAACTTCTTATCAGGAATTAGGAGTCAATCAATAAGTGGCTAGGCTAGTATCAATGCTTTTCACATACGCCTGTTCCCTTTCTGTAAAGGGTTCGGCGTTGGCTTGTTGTTGGGCGAGTAAATTGGGAGTTGCGTCAGAAATGTCTCCTGTTCGCTGAGAAACGCGATCGCGCAATACTTCCATTGGGGCATAACAATGGACAATTTCTAAAGGTAAGTTGTGACGTTGCGCTTCTTTAATCACGGCTTCTCTTAACCGTTGCCGATCATATTTGGCATCTAAAATCACTTTCCAACCCTGAGACGCTAATAAACTCCCAATTTCTAATAATCTCTCATAAGTCTTTTCCGTCATTTCAGGGCGATAAATAGTCTCCTCTCCAGATGCTTCGAGATCAATTCCTGCAAGATGTTTCCGCACGGCATCGGAACGTAAATGAATCGCATTTTCCTGTTTAGCGATATCTCTAGCAACCGTGCTTTTTCCCGATCCCGATAACCCTGACATCATCCAGAAACGCCCTTGCTGCGGTTGTGTGTATTGCCACGCTAGATGATAGTATTGGCTTGCTTTCTCCTTCGCCTTCTCTTTTTCTTCCTCAGCAACATTGGGATCATCTAGCATCAAAGAATTAACCTTTCCCCGAACATAGGCTTGTCGGCTAAGATATAGCGGTAAAACTTGCACCCCTTCCCAGTCACCGGTATATTCTAGATAATTATTCAAAAAGATATTGGCTAAATCGGCACGTTCCCTGAATTCTAAATCCATGACGGTAAACGCCACATCATACATCACATCTACAAAGCGGAAGGGTTCATTAAATTCAATGCGATCAAATAATTGGATTTTATCTGGCCAGTAACAGATATTTTTTAAATGTAAATCACCATGACATTCTCGAATATAGTGATTAGTTTGTCGTTGCTTGAGTAACGCATAATTGTCTTGGAAAAAGCGATCGCTAAAGGCTTTAGTTTCCTTTAACTTGGTTTCGTCTTGCGTTAAGCCAATATACTTTTCTGTCTGCTTATAATTATTATTAATGGCTTCTTCAATTGTCTTTGGTTCTCCAAATTCCCCAATATAATCGTTCGTTTTAGTATCTTGGTGAAATCGGGCTACCTTTTTTCCTAAGTCCTCTAATAATGATTCAGTTAACGTTCCTGCTTGTTCCCTTTCACTTAATAGCGCAGACTGAGGAAATTGACGCATTTTTAAAATGTATTCTACGATTTCTCCGTTGCCATTAAGTTCTAGGGTTTCCTTCTGTTGCGTAATGGTGAGAACGTCTAAATAAATATCAGGGGCAATGGGCTGATTTAAATCTAATTCTTGCTGACAATAGAAGCGTCTTTTCTCGAAGGTAGAAAAATCTAAGAAGCCTAAATCAACAGGCTTTTTCAGTTTATAGGCATAATCCCCAGTCAAAAAAATATAAGAAATATGGGTTTGTAAAACCTCAATGGGAGACTGAACAGAATGAGGATAAAATTCAGGATTTTTTAACTGTTCAATGAGGGAATTATGATTAACCATGATTCAACTTGCTATTAAGCGCTGGAGTAACCCAACCTTAACTTGCGCTAAAACTACTTTTCCTTCTAATTTTAACTGAGTCGGCATGGTTGAACTTTTAATGTTAATTTTTAGTAAGAAGTGCAAGCATCCTACCAATCTTAAATTTCCTTCTGGTATTCTTCTAATATTTCCATCAGGTCACCCAAGGCAATTTGAGGTAATAAGTCAAGTAAGGGTAGCTGGGTTTTACCACCGCCCAGTTTGACCGAAATTTGTTTGAGAATGTTTTGGACTTGTTCTTCAGTGATGCTTTTATTTTCGAGGAAGGGATAAAGCTGTTCAGCGACGGTGGTATGAAGATGGGCATCAGAGAGGTAAAGATGCCATTTCGCGACATCAATGTAGATTTTATCGCCAATTTCTGCGGCGAGGCTTTCAATTGCTTGAGTGGAGTTAGAGTTAGCCATCGAATTTTTTGGAATTAGTTGAATAATCAGCAATCGCGCTAATGTAAATCAAATGAATTGCTAGAATAATTAACCAGCTTAAAGTGAGCCAAGTTGCCCATTGCCAGTCAGCACTTTTAAGTTGTTGGAAAAACCAAACCCCAGAGTTAATGAGGGCAAATGTTGCGACATGAAGGGCAAAGTTAAGCCGATCTTCTAGCTTTCGATAAGCGGGATCTTCACGGGTAGGCTGACGGGGCCAACGCGGTGGCATAAGCAAGTATTTTCCAGAATCGACATAACTATATTATCATTATTATAGAAGATACTGTTGTACCATCCTAGACTTAATAACTGAAACTTATGACTGCCAACACGATCATTTTTAACAGCACGATTTTATCCTTCACTTTAATTTTAGTGGGATTAGCTTGGGGCTTTTTACTCCTGAAAATTCAAGGGAATGATGAGTAGCTACCATTTCAGGTGGGTTAACATTAGCCCACCTACAACACTATTGGTCAACGAATAACGAATAACAAATAACAAATAACAATTATTCTTTTTTCGGAGACAATAACATAATCATGTTGCGACCTTCGCGTTTGGGTGACTGCTGAATTTCTGCGGTATCTTTCAAGTCGTCAGCCATGCGCTGTAATAAATCTCTGGCAAGTTCGGTGTGTTGAATTTCTCGTCCGCGGAAGTTGATAGTAGCTTTGACTTTATCTCCGCCTTTCAGGAAGCGTTTGGCTTGGTTGATGCGCACTTCATAGTCATGCTCATCAATTTTATAGCGCATTTTTACTTCCTTGACTTCAGCGTTATGCTGTTTCTTTTTCGCTTCTCTAGCACGGCGTTCCTGTTCATATTTATACTTGCCATAGTCCATGATCCGACAGACTGGGGGATCTGCCTTATCACTAACAAGCACCAAGTCCAGTTCTTTTTCCTCGGCGATTTTTTGCGCCTCATCAGGAGTCAGGACACCGAGTTGTTCTCCTTCTGTGTCGATGACGCGGATTTTAGGATAACGAATGTTTTCGTTGATTTGGGGAAGCTGGCGATTGCGTTTTTTATTTTTCACAGGCGTTTATTGAAGTCCGGCTAATCTTCGTTTTCGATTTCAAAATATAAGGTTATTCCCTTGCTATTATAATAATTGTGTTGCTTTTTTTGCTAAATGTTAACACAAAAGTTACAGCTGTTTGGAAGTTGTTACTCTTCCTTTATTAGGAAATTTTATTGATTAAAATTGCCCTGCTTAGATGTTTGCTCATTGAGCTTCTTAATGAAACCTGACCTCGCTTTTTATTATTTTTAACTTCCACCCTCTATCATAGCAAAAAAATTGAAAAATGCCAATAGTCCCGGGAGAATTATGAAATATCTCAATGTTTGCTACAAATGGGTCAGGGAGAGGGGGAGACAAGGTGACAAGGTGACAAGGCGAAGGGATTTGTCATGTGTAGCATGAATTAATCAATTTCATA
>CAZTXK010000109.1:0-8223 GCA_964617275.1 uncultured Dactylococcopsis sp.
TTCCACTGCTTGGACAACCGATTAAAATATGACAAAACATTGTTTATTTGTTATTTGTTATTCGTTATTTGTTATTCGTTATTCGTTATTTGTTATTCGTTATTTGTAATCTAATGACTAATGACCAATATTAGCTTATTCTCTTTATCGGTGGCATTATTTAGCGCGAATGACGAAAACAGCGATCGCGACAGCAAAATGTTAAAATAACTTAACAACCGAAGTCTTTTTTTGACTAACACGGAATCAAAGTTATGAAATGTACAATTAACCGTCGGGCGCAATTTTCCGCCGCTCATCGTTACTGGCTTCCAGAACTGAGTGAAGCGGAAAACCAAGCTCAATTTGGGGAAGGAAGTCGGTTTCCCGGACATGGACATAATTATGTCCTTTATGTGTCTCTAGAACAAGATATTGACCAATATGGCATGGTAATGAACCTCTCGGAGGTAAAACCCGTCATCCGAGAAAAAATTACTGATCAACTCAATAACGCCTATCTCAATGATGTCTGGGAAGAGTTTTCCCAAACTTTACCTACCACAGAAAATGTTGCGAGAGTGATTTGGCAACGTTTATCCCCCGATTTACCATTAGTCAATATCCGTTTATTTGAACATCCTGAACTTTGGGCAGATTATCAAGGAAATAATATGGAAGCATCATTAACCGTTGGAACTCATTTTAGTGCCGCCCACCGTCTGGCGCGTCCTGATTTAAGCTATGAAGAGAATTGTAAAATTTATGGCAAATGTGCGCGTCCTCATGGTCATGGTCACAATTATCACTTAGAAGTGACTGTCACGGGAGAAATTAATCCTCGCACAGGGATGGTGGTCAATTTAGAAAAATTGCATCAAGTGTTAGAGGAAGTTGTGGTCGAACCGTTCGACCATTATTTTTTAAATGAGGATATTCCTTACTTTGCTGAGGTAGTTCCCACTGCCGAAAATATTGCGATTTATATTGGTCAATTACTACGACAACCCGTGGAAGAATTGGGAGTTACCCTAGAGAGGCTAAAACTCATTGAAAGCCCCAATAACTCCTGTGAAATCAATTGTCGCTCCCTATTTGGCGAAACGGCGAATGAAGCCACTCGTGAACCGGCTTTAGCCAGTTATTAATCTTCTACTTCTTGGCGGCGGATATTGAGACAACACCATTCTTTCCGTCGCCAGAGTGTTCCCACTTTCCAGCCGTGTTCTTCTAAGCGATCTGCCACGGGTTGGGCTTTTTCCATTAAAATGCCACTTAAGATGCCCCAAGTATGAGGGAGCGCGATCGCGCTAAATTGAGGAATCAACTCTAAAATGACCTCTGCTAGGATATTACAAACAATCCCATCAAAGCCGTGAGGATACATAGTGAGAAGACGATCCACACTCCCTTCTTCCACCTGTAACTGTTCTGGTTGAATTTGATTTAATTGGCGATTAGACCGCGTTGCTTTCACCGCGAGGGAATCCGTATCCGTAGCATAGACCTTTTCCGCCCCAAATAATAAACTAGCAATAGATAAAATTCCTGAACCGCAACCAATATCAGCAATCACTCCCCCCCCATTGCCAAAGCTGTAGCGCATTTCTAAAGATTCTAGACATAACTGGGTGGTGGGATGAACCCCAGTTCCAAACGCCACCCCTGGATCTAACCGTAAGACCATCCGATCTGTCTCGGGAGGGGTAATCCAAGCCGGACAAACCAAAACGCGATCGCCGATTTCTTGGGGACTCCAATGCTTTTTCCAACTACTGGCCCAATCTTGCTCATCAATGAGATGCCACGTCATTTGGGGAAGCTCAGTGTCCATGGTAATCGCATCTTGACGTAACCAGAGAGATAACGCCGCTAAATCGAGAGGATGCGCCCGTAACTGTGGCAAATAAGCCCGTAGTAAAAGGGAATTTTTCACTTGTTCACTTGCCATTCCCCCACAGCCAAATTGATCTAGCCGCCAGTACAATAATTCCTCTAGCGTTGGAGAACAGATAATTTTGATTTCCCACCAGCTTGTCATTGAATGGTTCTGCGTTATTGATGATTAGAAAAATGTGGGGCTGCAGCGCAGTGGCTGATCTCCCACATCGTTGTTTATTTATGTTACCCGTTTATAGCTTAATGATATAAGCATCCCGAATGCCAGTCACTTTGGTAATCTCATCTAAAACACCTTCAGGAAGTGGATCGTCAATACTGAGAACCATGACCGCATCCCCACGGACAATTTTTCGTCCCACTTGCATACTGGCAATATTGACATTAAAGCCACCGAGTAGTGAGCCAATTTTACCAATAATTCCCGGCATATCGCGGTGCAAGGTAAATAACATATAGTTATTGGGGGGAACATTAATCGGGAAACCATCAACATTGGTAATCCGCATTTCCTGATCACTGAGTAATGCGCCGCTCACGGAATGCTCGCCTAAAGCCCCGGTGGCTTCTAAACGCAGAGAACCAGAATAATCGTGAACCGAAGCATCTTTGGTTTCAATGACGCGAATTCCCCGTTCTTTCGCCTCAATTGACGCATTGACGTAATTAACTCGTTCCCGTAAAGCGGGAGAAAGGAGTCCTTTCAGCGCCGCAATGACAATGGGTTGACTTTGGCTATCGGTGAGTTCCCCTTGTAAGCGAACATTAAGTTGATCAATGCGTCCGCCTGCTAACTGACCGACTAAATTGCCTAAATTCTCTGCTAGCTGTAAGAAGGGACGTAATTTTTCCAAGACATCGGGATTGAGTCCGGGGATATTAACCGCAGAACGAGCCGGTAAACCGAGCAACACATCCCGAATTTGCTCCGCGACATCGACCGCAACATTGGTTTGTGCTTCTTCGGTAGAAGCGCCGAGGTGAGGGGTTAAAACCATATTGGAACCCACTTCTCGTAATTTGGACTCTCCTAAGGGTTCTTCGGCAAATACGTCTAAGGCAGCCCCTGCAATGGTTCCCTGTTCAATCGCATCAGCGATCGCGTCTTCATCAATAACTCCACCGCGAGAACAGTTAATAATGCGGGTGTTGGACTTCATTTTTGCCAAGGTTTCGGCATTAATTAAATTTTCCGTTTCTGGGGTACGGGGAATATGGAGGGTAATGTAATCGGCTTCGGTAAAAAGGAGATCGAGGTCAACTAAACGACAGCCCAATTGTTCAGCACGTTCGGAAGAAATAAAGGGATCATAAGCCAGTAATTTCATCCCCATCGCGCGGGCGACGGTTGCGACATGAGAGCCAATTTTCCCTAAGCCTACAACCCCAAGGGTTTTTTTATAAACCTCCGAACCAATAAACTGCTTCCGTTCCCATTTTTTGTCTTTAACCGATTGGTTGGCTTCTGGGATATGGCGAGAGAGAGATAACATCATCGCTAGGGTATGTTCGGCAGCAGCCACGGTATTCCCTTCGGGAGAGTTAACCACTACAATGCCACGACGGGTGGCGGCTTCGACATCGATATTATCCACACCAACCCCAGCACGACCAATGATTTTGAGTTGGTTGCCTGCATCGATTACCTCTGCGGTGACTTGCGTTCCTGAACGTACCATGAGGGCTTCATAGTCTGGAATCGCTTGTATCAGTTCTTCGGGTGAGAGTTTGGTGTTAACCTCGACTTGCGCCACTTGCGAGAGGATATCAATCCCTGCTTGATCGACGGAGTCTGAAACTAAAACTTTTGCCATGGGTTATTTATTTGAGATCAACAATATATAGAGGGTGTCCTCTGCTTATGAGTTTAAGGGACAATTGATCATTTCTAAGAGAATCACCCGTTGTATCTTTTCATACTTTGGGACATTCTGGGAGGGGGTGATGGGAGACAAGGTGATGGGGAGATGGGGTGACAAGGGGAGGAGATTGCTCAGGTGTCGCATAAATTACGGTAAAATGGAAGTTCCACAATGCTACTGAGAGGGATTTAGGGACAATGAAATATTTAATTGCAGTTTTGGGCGATCGCATTCAAGCAGAAGATGCTTATACAACGCTTTTAAAAGAGGGCATTCATGAACAGAAGGTGGATATGGTAGGAAGAGGCTATAAAACTGCGGATGAGTTTGGGTTGATTAATCCCAATAGTCAAGCTAGACAACAAATTATGCGGATGGCAATTTGGTTGTTTCCGTTTGGATTTGCTGCCGGCTATATCTTTAATAGCTTAACGGAAATTTATTTATTTGACTGGGTTGGTGCGTTTGGAAATCATGTTATTGGGGGCTTTTTTGGCGCGATCGCGGCGTTGATGGGGGCTTTCTTTGTTGGCGGTGGTGTGGGACTTGCTTTTGGCAGCGGCGATGCCCTTCCTTATCGCAATCGCCTCAATGAGGGAAAATATCTGATTGTGGTTAAAGGATCCGATTTAATTAAAGAACAGGCAACTCGTATTTTACGCCAGTTTAATCCTGAAAGTTTACAGGGGTACGAAGAACAAGAATAATGTTACCGAAGGATGAAATTTTAAAAGGGGTGGAAAATCGTGATGAAATTAAGCGCATCATTGATTTAGGCGAACAAGCAATTAAAACTTGGGAAGTAGTTTGTACCGACTTTCTCTCTCCTCCTGTAATGGTAGAAGCGAAGGAAAAGTTTTCTCCCCTCACTGATATTCAGTTTGCGGTAGGAGGAGGCTATCCGCAAGCGGAAAGAACGCGCATGGCAATTACTCGGTCAGAATTAGACTTAGAGGCAACGCAAATTCCTGTGGCTGCCATTGATGTCGCTGGGAACTTTCTCTTTGATACTGCCAACCATCGCGACTTTTTGGGGGCAATTTTAGGCACAGGAGTAGTGCGACCAAAAGTGGGGGATATTATTGTTTTGGGGGAACGGGGAGCGCAAATTTTGGTGGTTCCAGAACTGGTGCAATTTTTAGAAGCGAATTTAACTCAAGTGCGATCTGTGCCTGTAAAAGTGCGAGAAATCGGCTTAGAGGAGCTGAAAGTCCGTCCCCCCAAAAAGAAAGAAATGACTACGGTTGAGGCTTCTATGCGCTTAGATGCAGTGGCTTCGGCAGTATTTGGAATGTCGCGGAGTAAGATGGCAAGCGCGATCGCGCAGGGAAATGTTCGCGTCAATTGGAAACCAATCACGCAACCCAGTCACACTCTACAGGAAGGGGATTTAATTGCGGTAGAGAAAAAAGGACGAGCCGAAGTGGGGGAGATTTCGATTACCAAAAAACAACGCTATCGTATCCAACTGACTCGTTATCTTTAGTTTCCATTAAAAATTCGTTGCCACCAAGGTTGTGAAGTGTTTTCCTCCAGTTCGATAAAATCAATTGCTTCTTTAATTTCCGATAAATCCCAACCTGTTAACTTAGCAAGGGTGGCTGCATTTTTTTCTTGTCGATCGCGCACTTTTTCATAATAGGGCTGGGCTTGTTGGCAATTGGCTTCCCCATCGTAGGGATGACGGATGACATAGCGACCTTGGAAAAATTCACGATTAGGGGTTTCTTGAAAGCGTAAATCTTGGGGATAAAGTTGTCGGTTATAACGCACATGAAGACGGGTGATAAACACGGAATTGTCATCCCAAAATACCCCTGCATCTTTCAATTCTTCTGAGTTAAGCGGTTTCGCAGAACAGGGATCGCAGCTGCTCATATCCCAAGCATATTCAAGAAAAACCGTTTTACCATTGTTTTCTTCCCAGCTTTTTTCAAACATCGACCGATAAAACTCAGGGAATATTTCTTTCTCCTTAATGTAAACTGGAATCTCGACATTAGAAGGAATTTTAACCGTGCGATAGTTGGTTACTTCGGCTTGTCCTTTTGGCGAAAGAAGATAAACTAATAAGTCTTGATTCCCTTGGGCATTTAATGTTCCTAACCGAATCGGCAGCATAAAACGCGGGGATTCATACGCCATTTGGAGGGGGCGTAAGGAAGTAAATTCTTCAGGATTATAGTTTTCTAAGTTGACTTTGGCAACAAAGAATTTTAAGCCTTGCCGAATATAGGGCTGCAATAATTCACTTGCCCCGTCTGGAATATTGTAGTTATTTTTTTGCAACCAAGTTTCTAAGCCTTGAGATTCTTTAGCACTGAGAATAACAATGGAGTATTCTCCCACATCAAATTCTTCTTCTACAGTTACCCCGAGAGAATCGCGCGATCGCGCCCCTCTTCCAGGTGATTGGCTCATTGGGGCTGACTCTAGCATAGCCGGTTGTTCAGGACGACAAGGGTTATCATCAAAATACTCCACTAACCGAGGCGCACTAAAGCTATCAATGCGGTTAATAATATCTGGGGTTTGCACTTGTACCTGTTCTTCTTTTAGCAGCGTCGGAACCGGGACAACGAGCGCAAAATTTTCCACCTCTCCCTGATAATCATTACCCATGGTTAAAACCGTTCGTTCCCCATCTCGCGCTATAATCACTTGCGAGGCTTGGTTATAAAGCTCACCATCCGCTTGGGCGACATAAAACCCACAAAAAGCTAGAGCCGGGGAGATATGGAGAAAGAAAGCGATTATGACACTAATTCCCCCGAGAATCAATTTAGATTTTTGCCGTTTCATTTTTACCTCTCAATTGATAAGTGGTCGATGTCCAATTAAACCGTTTTCCTTGCCAAATATAGTCAAATACTGGGGTGAAAAAGGAGAAGATAAATAAGGCAACAAAGGGAGCTGTAGATAAGAAAAATTGATATTTTAAGATTAACGTCAGTAGCGCGATCGCGCTTGACCAAATGACTCGCGCCCATTTATGATCGGGAATGGATCGGGGATCACTAATCATAAAAAAGGCAAATAATAATAAACTGCCACTTTGTAGTTCATGCCATAAAATCTCCGTGCCAAATCCTAACCATTGATTTCGCAACATAATTCCGAAACCATAAACCAGCAAAAAGACAGCCGTTGTTTCCCAACGTCCAAGCCAAGTTAAAACCAAGCCCCCAATAGCAACAAATAATAAAGCTAAGAAAAAAGATTCTCCCCACTGTCCAGGAGAAACCCATGCTTGATCAGTGAAACCTAACATGACAATAATGCCAAAATTAGCAGGATTAAATAAATGTTTTCCTCGATATTTAATCAAAAATTTACTTAAAATTGCTCCAATTGCGGCGAAAGCCATAATTTCCCAGTCATTGGTGCGTAATAATAAACATAATCCCAGCCCAGTAATTAAAGCACTCCGAGAAATTAAATCAACTCTTTCCTTCTGCTTTAAAAATAAATCTGCTAAGTATTGGGTGCTAAGGGAAGCAAAAAGAGCAACCATAATAATCTGAGGCTTAATTGCCAAATCAAATCCATGGCTAATCAAGCCCAACATGAGAAAAGAACTTAAGGCAAAAATTTGTAAGTCCCGCAAATCAACATTAAGAGTTATCTCATCGAAAAGTGCGCTGGCTGATTTCATTACTTTTTTCTTTCAACTTCAAGATTTAATACCATTTTGAATAATTAGCGCTACACACCACCCCTTCTTTTTCTTTTCCCCCCTTTCAAAGGGGGGTTAGGGGGGATTATAGGGGGGTTGAATTTTAGAAACAGCATAAGGGAAATAGAAGAAGAAGATCAATGATTGTTCCCCAAATTTACAAAACTTAGGAGTATATAATGAGGACTGCGATAACTAGGAAACAAAATGAGTGAGCTTCATATTGTCGTACTTGGTAGCCTAAATATAGACTTAGTGGCAAATAGCCCCCATTTACCCACTGCTGGAGAGACGATTACAGGAGATCGTTTTGCTATGAATCTAGGGGGAAAAGGGGCAAATAGCGCGATCGCGGTTTCTCGTTTAGGCTTTCCCTGTCAGATGGTGGGACGCATTGGCAACGATAGCTTTGGCAACACTTTACTGCAATCTCTACAAAATAATCAAGTCGATACCACAGGTATTTTAATTGATAACTCAGTCCACACTGGGGTTGCCATGATTACCGTCGATCGCGCTGGAGAAAATCATATCATTGTTATCCCTGAAGCCAATGGCAATCTTAATGAAACTGATGTGCAACGACTACGCCCTTATTTAGAAGGGGCAAATTTTTTATTAATGCAGTTAGAAATTCCCCTTTTTGTCGTTGAAGCAGCAGCAAAACTGGCTCAAACAATGGGAGTAAAAGTAATTCTTGATCCTGCACCCGCTCAAACTTTGCCCTTAAGCCTTTATCAACAAATTGATATCATTACTCCTAATGCTTCAGAAGCGGAAAAATTAGTAGGGTTTCCCGTTACTGAT
>CAZTXK010000110.1:0-8114 GCA_964617275.1 uncultured Dactylococcopsis sp.
AGGGTTACCCCACAAACAATCGTGGCATTTGCCCCAATACTTGCCCCGCGTTTTACCCAAGTTTGCAAATAATCGTCGCTGCTATTGCGAGGAAACTCACAGCGAGGGGTTTTAATATTCGTAAAAACCATGCTGGGGCCACAAAAAACATAATCTTCTAAGATAACTCCCTCATAAAGAGAAACATTATTTTGAATTTTACAATAGTTGCCGATTTTGACGCGATTGCCGACAAAAACATTCTGACCAAAAGAACAATGAGAACCAATTTCAGCAGCTCCCATAACATGACAAAAATGCCAAATTTTGGTCTTTTCTCCAATCACAGCCCCTTCATCAATGTAACTTGATTCGTGGGCAAAATAATTACTCACCCATTGCCTCCTGTGCTTTTTCTAAAATTTCTACCACTGCTACCCCATTCTCCCCATCCGAATAGGGTTGCTTGCGGGTTTCTAAACAGTTAAGGAAATGTTCGCATTCTCGCTTCAAAGGTTGCATTTCTGAAAGCGATACTTCCCAACTTCCCTGATCTTGATTTTGTAATTGCTCATCAATGGTTTTATCATAAACAGTCACCGTTTTTGCTGCTTCATCGTAAACCAGCATTTGGTTTTGGGCAATCACGACGGTTTCTCGTTTTAACGCTGGCCAATACCAGCTACAGTGAAGGTGGGCGGTTTGACCGCTACTAAAGGTTAAATCCACATGAACATTATCAGCAATGTCAGGTTGTAGCATCGCTTGCCCCTTTGCTTGAATAGTTTCTAAAGCGGGAGATCCCAATAAGTCTAATACTACCGAAACATCGTGGGGGGCAAAAGACCACCACACATTCTCTTGTTTGCGGACTCTTCCTAACTTGACGCGAGTGGTTGCAACGTGCCAGACATTTCCCGCCTTTCCCGTTGCTAAGTAATCTCGCATCCATTCAATGGCATTTTGATACAACAGAAGATGCCCCACCATTAAAATGTTTCCCTGTTTTTGGGCTAGGGCAGCTAACTCTCTTGCTGTAGCAGTTTCTAGGGTGAGGGGTTTCTCCACAAAAATATCTTTTCCCGCTAAAAGCAGGGTTTTTGCAATCTCATGATGCGTCGAGGCTGGAGTCGCCACCACAAATGCTGAGATATCCGTTTTAATAGCAGCTTCTAGGGTTTCATATACAGGAAGTTGCGGATAATTAGCAATGAGAGTTTCCCGCAATGTGGGATCAAGTTCTGCTACACCTGCTAACGCCCCCAATTCATAAAAATTGCGAACGAGATTTTTGCCCCAATTGCCGGCACCGACCACAATTACCTGTTTCACAGTCTTGTTACCTTCGTTTGATCACAGTCGAGATGGCGAGTGACTCCCCGCGTATCAAGGAGTGCTTGGGCATATTTTACTATTTCTTGGTAATTAATTTGGCTATGATCGGTTACGAGGATAACTAAATCATGGGCAGCAATGGTTTCTTGGGATAATTCCACTGATAGGAAGGATTTTCCGAAAACTTCTATCTCAGGCACATAAGGATCATGATAGCTAACGGTTGCTTGATCTTGGAGGAGAAGTTTGAAAAGCGCGATCGCGGGAGATTCACGATAATCGGCTAAATCTTTTTTATAGGCAACCCCTAGCACTAGAATTTTTGATCGACTCGGGGCAATTCCCATTTCATTTAAGACTCGCCATGCCTTATCTCGGACAAATTCAGGCATTTTACGGTTAATCTCTCCCGCTAGAGAAATAAATCGGGTTTCAAAATTAAACTCCTTTGCCTTCCATTCTAGGTAATGGGGATCAATGGGAATACAATGCCCCCCGACTCCCGGACCGGGATAAAAGGGCATAATCCCAAACGGTTTAGTATTGGCAGCATCTAAAACTTCCCAAACATCTAAATCAACGCGATCGCAGAGTAAAGCTAATTCATTCACTAGCGCAATATTAACCGCTCGAAAAGTATTTTCAAAGACTTTGACTAACTCCGCCGCCTTGGCACTGCTGACGGGAACCACTTGTTCAATGGTCTGCTGATAAAATAGGGTAGCAACAGATAAAGAATTCTTATCGGAAGCCCCAACCACTTTATTGGTATTTTTGGTTGTATAGCGTTGATTTCCGGGATCCACTCGTTCTGGAGAATGGGCTAAGAAAAAGGTTTCTCCTTGTTTTAAGCCACTCCCCTTTTCTAATATTGGCTTCATAATCTCATCAGTTGTCCCCGGGTAAGTGGTTGATTCTAGGGTTACCAATTGCCCCGAATGTAAATGGGCAGCGATATTCTTGGTTACTCCCTCAATATAGTCCAAATTCGGAGTAAGATTGTCGCTCAGGGGAGTGGGAACACAAACGACAATGACATCCATTTCTGGAACTTTTTCAAAATCAACCGTTGCTGTTAATTTCCCAGATTGTACAACTGCGGCGAGATCAAGTTGCTTGACATCAGCAATATAACTTTCTCCTTTGTTAACCGCTTCGACTCGCTTCGGATTAAGTTCAATGCCAATGACGGAAAATCCAACTTTTGCCTTCTCAACCGCAAACGGCAATCCGACATACCCTAAGCCAACAACGCCGACAACCGCAGTGCGTTGCTCGATTTTTTCTTTAAGATGACTGAAATCCTCTGATTGACCCATTCTTGAATCTAATAGCAATTTTTTCGTTATCAATTAGTAATCATAAAATTTTACCTCAGGATAGCAAACTTTGTTATTATAAAAGCTCGGGCTATCTTCACTGCCTTTTGCTAATATGAAAAAAGTTATCCTGATTACAGGACATTATTGGCTTTCTAAGCGAAAAGCTGGGTTTCACTGGCTAGCAAATGCGTTTTGGGAATTGGGCTGGGAGGTAACCTTTTTAACCGTTGCAATTAGTTATCTTTCTTTGCTAAAAAAAGATTATCGTTTCCAATATCCCATTTTAAAAGAAGCGAATCAATTAATCGAAATTAAACCCAATTTTTATAGTTATGTTTATTTTACCCCTTGGCATCCTGCTAATTTGCGCTTAGATGTATTAAATCATTTAAGTGAAGAGTTATTCACGCATTATTCTAACTTTATCAACTCAGTGCTAGATTATGAAATTCGAGAATCGGATTTATTTATTTTTGAAAGTACCCCTGGGATTGTATTAGTTGATTATTTTTTGTCTCTTAATCAGAAAGCAAAATTAATTTATCGCGTTTCTGATGATTTAGCGTTTCTCAAAAATCATCCGCTCGTCTTAAAAAAAGAGGCGGAATGTGCTTCTCAGTTTGATTTAGTGAGTGTTCCCAGCGAATTTCTTTATAAGAAATTTAAAGACTGCTCTAATTGTGGTTTACATTATCATGGAATTCCGAAAGAGTTATTTCATGCCCCTTACCAGTCTCCTTATCAAAACCCCGATCAAATCAACGCTATTTTCGTTGGCAATTCTTATCTTGATTATGATTTTTTAAACTGGGCAAGTCAAATCTTTCCGAACTGGTGTTTTCATATTATTGGTAATTTCCCCAATTTAAGCGATTATAATTATGAGAATGTGATTGCTTATGGAGAAATGCCTTTTTCCGAAACAATTCCCTATTTAGTTCATGCTGATATTGGGTTACAAGTTAGAACCTATTCTCCCGGTGTGGAGTCCTTAAGTGATAGCTTGAAAGTAATTCAATATACTTATTGTCAGCTACCAATTGTCGCCCCCAGTTATCTTCCCTCTTCCCGAGAACATTTCTTTTATTATTATCCTCGGGATCCCACGACAATCAAAAACGCCCTGCTTAAAGCCTCCTGTTATCCCAGAGAGAAAATTAATACCCAAGGGATTTATAGTTGGGAAGAACTTGCTTTAAAGTTGTTAGAGAGAATTTAATTATTTATTGTGACTCAATCGCTCGTTGTTAATTTAAGTTTTTGGTCGGATCAACCCACTGGAATTACCGTTTATGCTCAAAATTTGTTACCTTCCCTTAAGGCGCTTGATCCCACGTTAGTCACTCCTAAACCCCTGCCTGAGTATAACTGCGTGCCACTTCCGAACAATAAAACAGTTGCACAGGGATTAAAGGGTCATTTAGATCGCTTAATTTGGACACAATTACAATTACCAAAAATTAGCCAAGGTAATAATGGTTTAATTTTTTCTCCCATTCCAGAAGCGCCCTTGTTTTCTCGTTGTCGCTATGTGGTGACTGTACATGATTTGATTCCGCTTCGGTATCCTAAGCCAGTTTCTCCCCTTACCAGCTATTTCAAATTTTATATCCCCGAAGTTTTACAGCAAGCCGAACATATTATTTGTAATTCGCAAGCGACGGCTGATGATATCATCAATTTCTGGGGGATTCCGGCGAGTAAGATTACGCCTATTTTACTCGCCTATGATAAAAATCACTTTTACCCCACTCCCACTGCTAACGATCACCATTATTTCTTGTATCTCGGACGACCGGATCGACACAAGAACTTACCAAGACTGATCACAGCCTTTTCCCAATTTTCTCGAAATTCTCCAGAGTATCAGCTTTGGTTCGCCGGACCGACCGATAAACGTTATACCCCGCAACTACAGCAACAAATTGAAGAATTAGGGTTGCGCGATCGCGCTCATTTTCTCAATTATATTCCCTACTCACAATTACCCGAAATTATTAGCAATGCAACGGCTTTAGTTTTTCCCACGCTTTGGGAAGGATTTGGCTTACCAGTATTAGAAGCCATGGGCTGCGGAACACCCGTTATTACCTCAAATTGTTCTTCCCTTCCAGAAGTTGCAGGAGATGCGGCAATTTTAATTGATCCCACAAATCCACAGGAAATGACTGATGCCATGACGCAGATTGCCACTAATTCTGAACTGCGATCGCGCTTACGAGAAAAAGGCTTACAACGGGCGGCGCAATTTAGTTGGGAAAAAACAGGACAAGCAACAGTTGAAGTGCTTAAACAATTTTTGTAGAAATTAGCGTTTAACTTTATTTTTAATTCGCTCTTTTAATAGGCTTAACTCCGGTAACTTTAACCAATTAGCAATTAGGAAAAAGATGAATCCTGCAATCAGAGACGGAAAAACCAATTGTCCAATTTCTAATATTAAATTACTATGCCCTAACCATTGTTCCCAGAGATAACGACTTTCCCAACTAGCAACCCCTGCTAAAAGCGCACCGAGAACTAAAATTAAAAATATCTTTCCCCATTTTAATAACGGAAGTCCATTCAAGCGTCGATTAAGAACCCATAACATAACACCCATGGAGGTAATATTAACGCCAATCGTGGCAAAAACTAAGCCTGGGGTTTGAAAGAAATTGACCAGAAAAAAGTCTAAACCCGCATTGAGAAAGATATTAAAAAGGCTGATCCGAAATGGCGTATTGCCATCACCAAGGGCATAAAAAACTCGGACTAAAACATCCCTTCCCAAATAGAAAAACATTCCTAACCCATAAGCCATTAAAACGGGGGCAACAATATCGGAAGCCGCTTGATCAAAGGCATAGCGTTGATAAATAAATCGAACAATCGGCGGGGCTAGAGTCACTAAAATTGCCGTGAGAGGAAGCATGGTTAACGCTGAAAGTAATAGCCCTTGACGGATTCTTGTTTTTAATTCCTCCCAATTTTCAGGCGCGGCTAAACGAGAAAAAACAGGCAACATTGGCACTAAAATCATATTAGAAATAATGCCCAAGGGCGTTAATGCAATCAGGTTCGCATACTTGAGGGCAGCGGCTGCATTGGGAAGATAAGACGCAAAAAAGAAGTCGGTATAAACATTAATATGAAGCATTCCCGAAGATAGGGTTGCCGGCCCCATAATTTTTAAGACTTCTTGCACTCCAGAATTAGACAAGTCAAAACGAAGACGAAACGTTCCTAAGCGCGATCGCGCCTGAGCATATAATTGAACTAACCACTGTAAAACGGCCCCCAATAAGGTTCCTCCAGCTAATACCATTCCCCCGAGACGTGCATATTCTGAGTTTAATAAATCGCCCCCTAAAACTAGGGCTAGAATTCCCAAGCCACCAATCACAGCTAAACTAGAAAACAAGGGACTAATGCTAGGTAACCAATAGTGATCGGAGGCATTTAGGGTTCCGAAACCAATGCCAATTAGTCCTGCTAAAATTGCCATGGGAGCCATAATTCTTAACTGACGAATCGCAATTAAACGGACTTCTTCCCCTTCTGCAGTAGCCGTTAACCCGGGGGCAACCAGATCAATAAAAAATGGGGCAAAAATTACTAAAACAATCGTTACAATTATTAAAAGACCGGTTACTACTGTCGTCACCGTTTCTACTAACGGCGCAGCTTCTGACTTCTCTCGCTTTGATAAAACACTGACTAAAGCGCTATGAAAGGGGCCATTAATTCCCCCGAGAAGAATCAGGAGAAAACCGGGGATAATATAGGCATAGGCGTAAGCATTCGCCACGGGACCAACGCCGAAAGCCGCAGCAATAACTTGTTCTCGTACTAAACCAAAAACCTTACTAATAAGGGTGGCAACAGCGACAATACCAGCAATACCAGTTAGGGAACGACGAGAGGTTTTATTTTTGGTCATTAGTCATTAGTCATTAGTCAACCATTAGATTCGTAATCTTCCCGCTTGCAAGGTTAAGATGGTCTAAGCAAGCCATCAAGTGAGGAAAAATTGTGTTACTTTGCAAAGGCTTTGAAGTGGAAATGTACACCGGAAGACCAGACGGAACCATTGTTGGTCTTTCCGATCGAATTGTAAGGGATTTACAGGGATTTGTTCGCGAACCAGATAGCCGCAATGTCGAATATACCACAGCACCCCTATGTTGTTATGATCGCTTACTGTGTGCCTTAGTTCGTCCCCGGGTTCAACTGCGCCAATACTTAAAACAACAGGGAGATTATACCTTAATTCCAGGGAGTGCCCTTTCTCTTGGGGGAAGCGAAACCTTCTATCGATCTGATCCCCAAAATCCTTATCATGATTATATTGAAAATACTTACGGGACAAAAGTCGTTACGGCAAGCATTCACATTAATATTGGCTTTGAAGACACGGAAAAGTTAATGCAGGCGTGCCGCCTCATCCGTCTAGAAGCCCCCTTATATTTAGCCTTAAGTGCCTCTTCTCCTTTCATTGATGGTAAAGCCACAGGCTATCATTCAACGCGGTGGGCTGTTTTCCCCCAAACTCCCTCCTATGTTCCCCTGTTTGAAGATCATGATCATCATATCCATTGGGTGAATGAACAACTCAATCAAGGCACCATGCAGAACGTGCGTCATCTCTGGTTATCGGTTCGCCCCAATGGCGATCATCGCCCCTATAATTTGAATCGTTTAGAGTTACGAATCTGTGACCTTATTGTGGATCCGATCGCGCTTTTAGCAGTTACCGCCCTGTTAGAAGCCCGTCTTACCCAGATGTTACTTACCCCGGATCTCGATCCGTTGCAACAAAGCCAGTTACCTGCCCAGACTCGTGCTGACGATCTCGCCATGATCGCGTATGATAATGAACAAGCAGTCGCCCGAAAAAGTCTTGCTGCCGAGGTAAGACACTGGCAAGACGGACGACCGATTATTGTAGAAGACTGGATTCAAGATATTTATAACCAAGTTTATCCCCTTGCCAAAGCCAAAGGATTTAGTTGTTTCCTTTCCCCGGTGCAGAAAATTTTACGGGAGGGAAACACCGCCCAAAAATGGCTCAATCAATATGAAAAAGGGATTACGCCCCAAGAAATTGTCCAGCAAGGAATTGAAATAACTCGCCTGCAAGAAGCAGAATTGGAAGATAAACTCTGTCAAGTCATAGCTGCCTAATGTTAGATAATATTGATCTCTCCCTCTCCTTAAAAAAAGATGATTATAAGGAGCAGATGGATGATTTAATGTATGAACTGCGATCGCTGCATCAGCAATGTTGGGAAAAACGCCTTACCCTCATTATCGTCTTAGAAGGTTGGGCGGCTGCAGGGAAAGGAACCATGGTGAAAAAACTCGCCACCTGTATGGATCCCCGTGGCTTTATCCTCCATCCCATTGTTGCCCCAACTCCCCAAGAAGAACAATATCCCTTTCTCTGGCGATTTTGGCAAGGACTCCCTGCAAAAGGAAATGTCGCGACCTTTTATC
>CAZTXK010000111.1:0-8055 GCA_964617275.1 uncultured Dactylococcopsis sp.
TAAGAGGATAACTAGAAGAGAGTCGAGAAAAGCCATAGGCGCGATGGGCAAAACTAAAAATTGACACTTGTGACTAAATTATTATTTGCATTGTGATTCAATTTAAATATGGCATTATTTTTGCGGAAATTACATAAATTTTATCCAGTTTGAGTAAAATAGTAGCAAATTTTACTTTTCCTAACGAGTATCACTGTTAGATTAAGGGTTGACTAACCAGCGATTCCTTATTAGAGGACAAGAATGTGATGAGTATAGAACCACAAAACTCTTCTGTATTAGAAGCCAAAACGTCTGTGGTTAAAGCCCTAAAAGAAGTTTCAAGTAAGCAACTTTCTGGACAGCTAACAATCCGTTATTTCAATTCTACAGGGAGTGGTTGGAGGATTTATTTTGGTCGTGGAAAAGTTCATTATGCAACCAGTTTGATGGCTAATAGGGAACGGACCAACTATTTGCTATCAAAGTTTTATCCCCAACTCAGTTATACCATTCCTCAAAACTTTCAAGAAGAATATAATTATCTTTGTTCTTTTTGGCAGTCTGGGCAAATGGCTTTAAAAGAACTCAGACAACTCCTTTTTACTTTTAGTCAAGAAGCCCTCATTCACTGTTTAGCCTCTCCGCCAGCGCAACTCGAATTTCAAGAAACGGTAGGCTTAGATCCCATTTTAGTTTCCGTTTCCCTGAAAGAAATTGCTTATCCCATTCGTCCTCAAGTTTTAGATTGGAAAAAGCAAATAGAAGGCATTCCTTCCCCCTTATTACGAGTGGGAGTTGAGAACTTAAACCAATTTTATAACGCGATCGCTGAACAGTCAGCATTCTCTGAGCTGAAATCCTTAGCCCAACCGTTAACAGGCTTTCCCAACGTTTACGAACTCGCCCAAGAGTTTAACCAAGATGCGCTAACCCTCGCCCAAAAACTCCACCCTTACATCAAACAACAGCAGTTACAACTGAAACCCTATCAAGAACCGTCAGCGGTTAAAGGAGAAACTCCTGTCGTTGCTTGTATTGATGACAGTCATGCTGTGCAGAAAAATGTAAAATTAACTCTAGAAACTGCTGGTTATGAAGTCGTTTCCATTACCGATCCGAGTCGCGCCCTGACTACCCTAGCCCGAAAAAAACCCGTCTTAATTTTAATGGATATCACCATGCCTGATATGAACGGGTATGATCTCTCGCGACTGTTACGCAAGTCCGCCTCTCTTGCAGAAGTTCCCATTGTCATGTTAACCGGACGAGATGGCGTAGTTGACCGCTTGCGGGCGCGAATGGTCGGGGCAAATGATTATATTACCAAGCCCTTTAATCCCCATCAACTCATCCAATTAGTGCAACAATTGACGTATCAAATGGAGGAAGTCGTCGCACAATGAAAACCGTTTTAGTCGTTGAAGATGGTCACGCCGATCAACAATTAATGACCTCACTGTTACAACAGTCGGGATACGAAGTCATCGCCAAAGACTCTGCCGAAGATGCCGAACAATGGTTGCTCCAAGAAAAGCATCAACCGGACTTAATTATCCTTGATATTGTCATGCCGGGGTTAAGTGGTCTTGATTTATGTCGGGAAATTCGTGATGAAACGAGTCTCAAAAGCACCCCCATCATCTTTTGCTCCTCGAAAGATAAGGAATTTGACCAATTTTGGGCAATGCGTCAGGGAGGGAATGCTTATCTCACCAAACCGTTTCTTCCCAAAGAATTCTTGCAAACTGTCGCGGAACAACTCCCGTAGCGTATGCCTAAAGATTATTTTCAGCTTACCGTTCGTAATAGCGTCGGGGTTTTAATTCCCGTTACCGACACTGTCGAAGTTATCACTTGTCAGCGTCGAGAGATTTGTCCCATTCCGGGAGTGGTTTTTCCGTTGAGAGGGGTTTTAAACCAACGGGGACGATTATTATGGGTTGTTGGCTTAGGAGACTTACTGAAATTACCGACATCAACGGAAAAAAAACGCCCCCAAGATCAGTTAACCATTGTCATCTTCAGTGATCAAAATGAAGGCAATATTCGCTTAGGGGGAATCGTCAGTCGCCTACAAGGAATTGTTTCCTTATCAGAATCAGCCATTAATCCTGTTCCCTCTAATTTTCGTTCCGAAGCCCGTCAATTTTTAACGGGGATCGCCACAATTGAGGGAAAAAAAGCCGCCCTCCTTGATGTTCCCAGTGTATTTGAACATTTACAACAAATTTCACTCTCTACTTATTCCTCAGTATCCCTATGAGTCAAGCTACTAATAATTCCCAAATTAATATTGCGACCTTAGCTAGCAAAATCACCGAAGCCAGTCGCCTCGAAGAAGAAGGTCAAATTGAAAAAGCCAAAGCCCTCTATCAAGAAGTTGCCGACGGTGATCCTGATGGCAGCTTAGGGGGAAGTGCCAAAAAAGCCCTTGCCGCGATCGCTGATTCTTCTGATGAGACGATTACCGCCACCTCAGTTGAGGATAAAACAGCAACATCCTCGTCTGTAAATCCCTTACAAAAAGGTTGGCTATGGTTTAAAAATCGTCCCATTGGACAAAAACAAATTGCTACCTTAGGGATTTCCGAATTTACTTCTTTTGCCTTAGTTGCCATTAGTTCTGTGTTACTCTTTTTCGGACTAAGGGCACAGTTGCGACAACAAAGTGAGTCGGAATTAGCCGTTAGCGATATTGCTTATAACATTAAAATTGACCAGATGGGCTTTGGCTTTCGCGGTCAATCGGAAAATACGGCAATTATTAATGCGGCTGTCGCTGGAGAAGGCAATGAAACGGTGGATATGATTCTCCAGAATGAGATTGCCAGTCGTAAGATTGAGTTAGCAACGCTAGTTAACCCTAAAGCAGCGGTAATTGAGGATGCTGGTTCTCTTCCCGTGGGAGAAACGTTTAATCCCAATAACTTAGTTACTGAGGCGGTAACAAATAATGAACAAATTAAAACCACGGAACTGATTTCCGGGGAGATGCTAGAAACGATTAATCCTCCGAATTTGGATAAATTTAATTTAGAGGCAAGAGATCAGTTTCTCATGCGCTATACTGTTACGCCTGTCAAACAGGGAGAAGAAATTGTTGGCGTGTTACTGTCTGGGGATGTGGTGAAACAGCCCATTGTGGATACCACCAATGATTCTTTTGATAGCGGTTATAGTGGGGTTTATTTAGTTAAACCCAATGGTGAGTTTCAATTAGAAGTCTCTCAAGAACGGACAGAGGAAGCAAACAATACAAATGTGACCATTCCAGACACCAGTCTATTAGAACAGGCGTTAAATAATCCTGATGGAATTGTAAGTGAGTGGGTTAGTTTAGACGGAAAAGGTTATGCTAGTTCGGCGCGAGTGGTGCGAAATTATGACGGTGATCCAGTGGGCGTTTTAGTGCGAGGCACATCAGCAACTCAACTCAATGCACTATTACAAGAGAACTTGGTAATTTTAGCGATTGTTGTTCTCATTGCCATTGCCGTGGATATTCTCTTAGCGCGTCAGGTTTCAGGATTAATTGCCACCCCGATTCAGAAGTTACGGGAAGCAACGCAACGCTTTTATCGCGGGGAAAAAGATGTTCGGGCAAATGTTAATAGTCAGGATGAAATTGGGGAATTAGCCCAAACCTTTAATGAAATGGCGAATAATATCAATGCCTCAGAAGCGAAAATGGCGGAACAAAGTCGTCTCAAAGAACAGGAGGCTGAGTTTCAACGGCAAGAACGGGAACAGTTACAGCAGGAGGTGGTTAATCTTCTCTTAGAAATTGAGGAAGCCCGTAAAGGGGATTTAACCGTCCGTGCCACTGTTGTGGAGGGGGAAATGGGATCGGTAGCTGATGCTTTTAATGCCACGGTTCGGAGTCTGCGGGAAATTGTCATGCAGGTGCAAAGCGTTGTTAACCAAGTGCAACAGTCAGCAACCACCAGTGAATCCTCGATGCAACAACTTTCCGAGGAAGCTACCTTGCAAGCCCAAGAGGTCACTAATGCCCTGAGTTCTATTGAACAGATGAGTGATTCGATTCAGGCGGTGGCTAATTCCGCCCAAGAAGCGGCGGACATTTCTCGTCAAACCCGAGAAGCGGCGCAAACTGGGGAATCGGCAATGGATCGCACAGTAGGCAGCATTAATAATATTCGGGCAACCACGGGCGAAACCTCGAAAAAAGTGAAGCGTTTGGCGGAGTCTTCCCAAGAAATTTCTAAAATTGTGAGTATTATTTCTGGGATTTCGGAAAAAACGAACTTGTTGGCGTTTAATGCCTCGATTGAGGCTTCTCGCGCGGGAGAACACGGGGAAGGTTTCCGCATTGTTGCTGATGAGGTAAGACGGCTAGCAGAACGAGTCACGGAGTCAACGAAAGAAATCTCGCAATTAGTGGAGACCATTCAAACTGAGACGGGAGAAGTGCTGGAGACTATGGAAGAAAGCACTGCCCAAGTGGCAACCGGAACCGAATTAGTGGGAGAAACGAAGCAAAATCTACAGCAGTTAGCGCAATTAAGTGAGAAAACCGACCAGTTGTTACAGTCGATTTCGGCGAGTACGGTTTCGCAGGCGGAGACATCTCAACAGGTAACGGAAACCATGCAGGGAGTAGTGGAAAAATCGCAAACTACTTCCACGGAGTCACAAACTGTCGCCGAATCCCTACAGTCACTGGTGGAATTATCGGTGGAACTGCAAAATTCTCTCTCTCGTTTCCAAGTGGAAAAGTCTGAGACTCTAACAAACAACGAGTAACCAGTCAGAAAAATGTTAGATGCAAGCCAATTAGACGCGATCGCGCAAGAAGCCCGACTCTCTTTCCTTTATGAAGATGCCCCAGAGTATCAAACCCAACTCGAAGACGGCTTAACTGCTCTTGAAAATGGCGATCCTGAGGCAGTTCCCAACTTAATGAAAACTGCCCACTCGCTAAAAGGGGGCGCTGGCATTGCTCAACTTGATGCTTTAAGTGATTTTTCTCACAAATTAGAAGATTTACTGGAAGCGATCCATGAGCAACGAGTGACAGAAACTGAGATTGCTTATGATTTAATTCGGCAAGGGGTGAATGAAGTTACTGCGTTAATTGCTAATGCCCTGCAAGCCGACAGCCCTCAAATTGAAGTAGAACAGGAATTAAAAAGCGCGATCGCTGAGTTTTTAGCCTCTCTGCCAGAAGAAGTCCCTGAAACGATAGAAAGTGATCACAAGGAACAAGCAAATACCGTCTCATCCCTAACAAAGACCGCTTTAGAGGTGGATTTAGAAGAATGTATGGGGCGGATCGAACCCCTGTTAGAAGAACCGTCAGAGGAGCTAAATTCGGCATTAGAGAGCTTTTGTGAAGAGTGTACCCTGCTTGCCGAAATGTTGAGCCTCGATTGGCTTCAAGCTGATATTCAGGAGATTCAAAGCGCAATTGGGCAACAAGATCCCGAAAACTTGGTGACCACCGCCGAAACCACGCTTAAGCAACTGCGAGAACACCGCGACCAATACTTAAATGGGGAAACTCCCACAGCAGAAGAACCAGAATCAGACGTTTCTGCCGCCCCTTCCCTAGAAGTCAAAACTACCGCGAGTGACCCCGGATTGAGCTTAAAAATGCCCGTAACGCGGCTTGATCGTATGAGTAATACGTTTGGGGAACTTATTATTAACTATGAACGCTTAAATCTGATTAGTGAACAGCTGCAAGAAGCCAATCGTTCTCTCCATAAACACGCCTTTCAACTGTCTCCCATTAAAGAACAAGTCCAGACTTTTTATGACCAGCTTGCCAGTAATCTTAATATCAAATCCTCTCCTGAAAATGAAGAATTTGATCCCCTACAACTGGATCAATATAGTAACTTTCATAGCACTCTCCAAGAATTTCAAGAATTAATGGTGCGGGTGCAAGAAAATCGCGCCGATATTGATGTTATCGCCCGTGACTTTCAAGAAAGTTTAGAAGACTTGCGTAGCTTCCTCAATACTCTACGCACCGACATTACTAATTCCCGACTAATTCCCTTTCGCAATTACGCCCAACGCTTTAATGTTCCCCTGCAAAACTTAAACGAACGCTATCATAAATCCGTTCAATTATCCTTAGAAGGAGAAGATACCCTCGTTGATCAGGTTATTTTAGAACAGTTACAAACTCCCTTAACTCATCTTTTTCGGAATGCCTTTGATCATGGCATTGAATCCACTGAAGAAAGAATTGCTGTTGATAAATCCCCCATTGCTACCATTACGTTTAAAGCACAAATTCAAGGGAATCGCATTCTAATTACCATTAGTGATGATGGGCGGGGGATTAACTTAGAAAACGTCTTTCAAAAAGCCAAAGCAAAGGGATTAACCAATGCTGAAACTCACCAAAAGTTAACCCGCGAGCAAATTTTAGAATTTCTCTTTACTGCCAACTTTTCCACCGCCGACACCGTTTCCGATTTATCGGGGCGAGGAGTGGGCTTAGATGTCGTCAGAATGCAAGTGGAACGTCTCAACGGCACGGTTAGCATTGATTCTACTTTAGGGGCGGGAACCCAATTCACCCTTTCCATCCCGCTTACTCTCAGTATTTTACCCTTCTTACTCTGTCGCGCTCAACAGCAGACGCTTGCGATTCCCGCCAGTAAAATTTTAGGGGTGGTGAGCTTAAAAGAAATGGAAAGCGATCAGACGATATTTTGGCATAATCAAAGCCTTCCGGTTTATCCCCTCTTGCAGCTTCTTCCCTATCCTGAACCGATTCCCCCGAGTGGCGTAGAACCCGTGGGCTTAGTTTTAAATATTAATGAAAAATTGATTGTGGTGGGCATTGATGGGTTACAAGGGGAACGAGAATTAGTGGTCAAACCCTTTGATCGCACCATTCCTGTTCCCTCCTACGTTGCTGGCTGTACGGTTTTAGGAACAGGGGAAGTGGTTCCTGTGCTGGATCCCGATTATTGGGGAGATTTACTTGCCACAATGGAAACTGCTTCTAAGCAGTCTATTCCTGCGGAAGGGAGCGATCAATCCGATGAACCCACTATAATGATTATTGATGACTCCGTTGCCGTTCGTCGCAATCTGGAACGATTATTAACCGAATCGGGCTATCAAGTCATTGCCTGTCGCGATGGGAAAGAAGCCGTGGCTGTGTTGGATCAACCGGGAGAAGCCATTAATTTAGTGATTTCTGATATTGAAATGCCTCGTTTAGATGGGTTTGGGGTATTGCAAAGCATTCGCTCTCATTCCCGCTGGCATTATTTACCGGTAATTATGTTAACGTCACGAGGACACCAGCAACATCGCCAGAAAGCGTTTAATCTTGGGGCAAATGAGTATCTTGGGAAACCCTTTAATGCCCGTAAGTTGCTAGCTATCATTCAGGAAGCCTGTCAGAGTACTGTCTCTTAATCCCTTATGCCGCTAATTCGATTAGACAATCTTTCCAAAGTTTACGGCACCGGAAATGCCACCGTTCACGCCCTGAATCAAATTAACCTCACCATTGAGGAGGGAGAATACTGTGCCATTATGGGGGCTTCGGGATCAGGCAAGTCAACGGCGATGAATGTGATTGGCTGTTTAGATCGCCCCACGGCTGGACATTACTACTTTGATGGGCAAGATGTTTCCTTATTGCCCAATGCGACGCTTGCTGAGATTCGTAACCGCAAAATTGGGTTTGTGTTCCAACAGTTTCATTTACTCCCCCATCTAACCGCTGTGGATAATGTCATTCTCCCCATGATTTATGCTGGAGTTTCGCCCCAAGAACGGAAAGAGCGTGCGGTGACAGCCTTAGAGAAAGTGGGCTTAGGCAGTCGTCTCTATAATAAGCCGAATCAACTCTCAGGCGGGCAACAACAACGAGTCGCGATCGCGCGTGCCATTGTCAATAATCCTCGGTTACTGCTAGCTGATGAGCCAACGGGTGCGTTAGACTCCCGAACCGTGCGAGAAATTCTGGCAATTTTCCAAGAACTCCATGAAATGGGGATTACAGTAGTTATGGTCACTCATGAAGTGGAAGTCGCCAAGGAAAGCAAGCGCATCGTCTGGTTTCGCGATGGCGAAGTT
>CAZTXK010000112.1:0-2331 GCA_964617275.1 uncultured Dactylococcopsis sp.
TGATAGAGAAGAAGTTTCACACCAACTATGTTAATCTGACAAATGCTTAACATTTATTTACAATTTGGTTAAAGAGGATTTAGGATACTGCTGTGACGATTTTTTGGTTATTAGGGGCAAGTTGTATCGGCTGGTTTTTGAGCAGTCTCGCTGGTGGCGGAAGTCCTTTAATTTTGATCCCGGTAATGAGTTTATTTTTAGAGACTTCTGTGATTCCTCCCATTATTACCATTGGGATGCTATTTGGCAATGGGCAACGGGTAGCCTTATATTGGCAGGAAATTGATTTAGAATTAACTCGCTGGTATCTTCCGGGGGCGATTTTAGGCGCGATCGCGGGAGTATTTTTATTTACCAAATTACAATTAGAATGGCTAGCCTTATTATTAGGGTTACTGCTTATTACCTCTATTTTTAGTTATCGTTTAGCGGAAACATTACCGCTTTTTAAGGTTAAAAAATGGTTCTTTCTACCAGCAGGATTTATTTATGCCTTTCTTTCCGGATTAATGGGGAGTACGGGGCCATTACTCAACCCTTTATACCTTAATTATGGTTTAGAAAAAGAAAAAATGATTGGGACAAAGTCTGCTCATGTTTTAGTGGTTCATCTGGTTAAAGTGATTACTTATATTAGCTTAGGGGTTTTCTCTTCCTCTATAGTCGGTTATGGATTAATTATTGGTATTGGGGCTTTTCCGGGAAATTGGTTAGGACAAAAAGTTTTAGGAAGAATGGAAGCAAGGCAGTTTCGTCAAATCGCGATCGCGTTTGTTTTAATTAGTGGTTTCATGTTAATTTGGAATCAAAGACATATTATTAGCTTTATTTCTTAAAATGTTATCAAAAATTGCCGTTAATTTAGAGAAAAATTCCTATCAGATCGCGATCGCGCCTCAGCTTCTTAAAGATATTGGCAATCACTTAAATTCCCTTTCCATTGGCAATAAAGTTTTAGTAGTGTCAAATACTATGATTTTTGACCACTATGGCAACTCTCTAATTTCCGCATTAGAGGCAGCCAACTTATCGGTTTCCTATAAAATTCTCCCTGCTGGGGAACGACATAAAACCCTGCTTTCGATACAGAAAATTTATGATCAGGCGCTAGAAAACTATCTAGAGAGATCATCAACTTTAATTGCGTTAGGTGGGGGCGTAATTGGGGATATGACAGGATTTGCCGCCGCTACTTGGTTAAGAGGAATTAATGTGGTTCAAATTCCCACCTCTTTATTAGCCATGGTTGATGCAGCCATTGGTGGGAAAACGGGAGTCAATCATCCGCAAGGAAAAAATTTAATCGGGGCGTTTCATCAACCCAAATTAGTTTTAATTGATCCCGAAGTTTTAAAAACCCTTCCTCACCGTGAATTTCGGGCTGGAATGGCAGAAGTTATCAAATATGGAGTCATTTGGAGTAAGAATTTATTTCAACAATTAGAAACCGCAGAACGATTAGATCAATTAGATTATCTGAGTTCAGAATTATTACAAACAATTATTACAGAATCTTGTCAAGCCAAAGCAGATGTCGTCAGTCAAGATGAAAAAGAAGGGGGATTGCGAGCAATTTTAAACTATGGTCATACCGTGGGTCATGCCATTGAAAGTTTAACGGGATATTCCTTAGTGAATCACGGAGAAGCGGTTGCCATTGGGATGTCTATTGCTGGAAAAATTGCCGTAAAAATGGGTTATTGGTCAGAAGAGGAAAGCGAACGTCAAGATCAATTAATATTCAAAGCAGGGCTACCAAAAACTGTCCCCCCGATGTTAGAAATTGAAGACATTTTAGAAGCCCTAAAAAGCGATAAAAAGGTCAAAAATGGGAAAGTTCGATTTGTTTTACCCCAAAAAATTGGAGCAGCAACTGTTACCGATGAAGTTACCCCAGAAACTCTCACGGAGGTAATCCAGCAATGTCAAGACAATCCCTAAATGTTTGTTAGGAAAATGCCAAGTAAGATCAAAGAATTAAAGCGACAGTTAAAACAGGCTGGTTTCACCCGATACTCGAAACGGGGCAAAGGCAGTCATGACTATTGGAAGCATCCAGATTACCCAAAACCTGTTATATTGGCAAATAAGGATGGAGATGATGCTAAACCTTATCAAGAACAACAAGTAAGGGAAGCGATCAAAGCGATCGAGGAAAAAAAGCAATGAATCCAAAATATAAAATTATTATCGAGTGGTCACAACAAGACGACTGCTATGTGGTAAGTTTGCCTGATTTTAATGTGATGCAGCCTTGTACCCATGGACATAGTTATCAAGAGGCTCTCGATAATGCTAAAGATGTAATCGAGCTTTTAGAAGATGTATATG
>CAZTXK010000112.1:2431-8027 GCA_964617275.1 uncultured Dactylococcopsis sp.
CAAGAGGCTCTCGATAATGCTAAAGATGTAATCGAGCTTTTAGAAGATGTATATGACCAAACCGAACAGTCTGCTACTACCGCTTAAATTTGACGGACTAGATGTTACTTTCAATAGTGAAGTATTGTTGCCCCATTGGCATTAACCTCTAGAGGAGAAACAGTAGCTTTCACCCCTTCTTTTTCCCACGCCGTTGTCATGGCTTCAGCAACCTGATTGGCTTGTTCAACACTGGTAATTGCTAATAGAGTTGGACCTGCACCACTAATGGCAACGCCATACGCACCAGCACTTAACGCTGCCTCCTCCACTTGCGTATAACCCGAAATTAACTGTTGACGATAGGGTTGATGGAGTTGATCCTGCATTCCTAACCGTAGCCACTGAGGGTTGCCCGTCTCTAACGCCCTTAGGAGTAAGCCGAGGTGAGAACTATTAAAAATGGCAACATTACGAGAAACTTGTGAGGGTAAAACCGATCGCGCTTCTTGCGTCGAAAGTTCAAAGTCTGGAATGGCTACCACGGGAACAAAATGATCTGACCAAGGAATTTCACAGACTTCCCAATGTTCATCGCTAGGAATTGATAATCGACATCCTCCCAAGAAAGCAGGGACAATATTATCAGGATGACCTTCGAGCGCGATCGCGATCTGTAATAAATCCCACTCCTCGAAAGGATTCCCAGACAACGCATTAGCCGCCAATAACCCCCCAACAATTGCCGTCGCAGAACTCCCTAACCCCCGAGAAAGCGGAACACCCAACTCAATGTTTATTTTTACAGGTGGCGGCGACTGTCCCAACTGTTCATAAAACTTAGCAAAGGCTCGATAGAGTAAATTATCTGTGCTTTGATTTACCCCTGTTGCCTCTTTTCCCACAACGGCAATTTCTACAGGAGAAGCAGATCCCTTTTGTAGAATAAACTCAAATTGGTTATGAAGGGTTAGCGCCACCCCTAAACAATCAAATCCTGGTCCCAAGTTGGCCGTTGTCGCTGGAACTTGTACCACTACTTTAGAAAAAGCCATAACTCCCCTTTTAAGCCAGCCCAATTATCCTATCGCAATTTTTAACCGCATGCTTAAAATTTTGTCTAGCACAAGAATTTTTTTTAAATTAATGTAAGAGGTAAGTTTGACAAATATTTTCCTAAAAGAAGCCATGAGTGAAGATAATACCCCACAACATCCCCATTCTTCCCCTGATGAAAACGATCATTTAGTCTCTAATGATTCTCTGGATGACCTCATTGCCTATCTTGATGATCCTTCATCTTCCGAAACAGAAGCAAACGTTGATGAACCCTTATTCCCTGAAGAAGAACAACAACCAGCGTCAGTTGAGAGCAATTTAGAGAATCATCAAGCCGAGCAGTTCAACAATGAGCCTTTTCTCCCCGAAAAAACCGCCGAGAATCATGAAAACGAGGAATTAAGCAATGATGTTCTCTATGAACAAAATCATCAACTGCTTTATCGCAATGCTCAACTCCAAAAGGCTCTAGAAAACACACAAGGTGAACTTGAACAACAAAAATTTCAGCTGCGCCAAGCAGAAGATCTCAATGAGCAGCAAAGTGATGAACTTAACGCCGCCTACGAACAACATCTTAATTTATCCCAAGAATTAAAAACAGCTCGTCAAAAAGGAGAGTACCAACAAGAGCAAATTTCTCATCTTCGTCACTCTCTCCAAACGTCTCAACAACGAGTCGCCCAGTTAGAACGAGAATGCGCCGTTATTCAAAAACAATTCCAAGAGCAATCTTATAAACTTTCTCAAGCAGAAAAAGAATTACGGGAACTCTCCTTGCGTTTACAGCAACAACGCCGTCATACTTGGCAATTTAAGCTCGCCCTTAACAAATATCTTGAAAATAATCCTGACACTAATAGCGACTCTAGTTTACCTATCCCATCAGTTTCATCACAACCGATTCCTGCTTGGTCGAGTCAGCACCAAACTGATTTTACTCCTCCTGAAGAGTTGCCAGGTTTCAATTCTGATGTCTCCGAAGAACAACAAGAAGAAGATTTATTGGCAGAAATAGACTCCCAGTTAGATCAACAAGAGATTCTTGAACCGGTTGAAACCTCGCAAACTGATCTAGAAACAACAGAGAAGGAAGAGTCATGGCTAGAGGTAGAAGAAACTTCTGCATCTGAAAAAGATGAAACCTCTCCCTCTCCCATTCTCAACCCGAAAGAGCCGCGGAAAAAGCGTAAGTCCTATGCCTCTGTACAGTTACCGAATTTCATTCGCTAATTGTCAGCCAATTTCTCTCATCGGTACGGTGCGAAGAAATTGCAAAATCAGTTAAACTAGCCACCATCGAAGTTATAGAATTACTGAATCATTTATCAAAAATCACGGGTCCCGCCCTTTAGGGCGTTCTGTGTTATAATATCGAAAAGCTAGCTTAAATTGCTGCTAAAATAAGAAAAAACGAAACTTTTTGCGGTCGGTGCGCCCGTAAATAAACAGCCCAGTAATGGCGATCTGTCGGGGATTTAACTACAAGAGTTAAATCTAGATAAAAGTCTAAATGGGAATCCCCTCGCCTTTAGGCAGGGGAGGTTCAAAATCTAGGAATCATTATGGCTGCAACTGAACTTTTAACAACCAGTCTCGCTAATTTTCTCAATATCTACTTACTTTTACTTTTTGTCCGCATTCTCCTGAGTTGGTTTCAAACTGCGGGCTGGGCACAACAAGCAATGTCGTACCTCGGCCCAATTACTGATCCCTATCTCAACATCTTTCGCTCCTTTATTCCCCCACTGGGAGGAATTGATTTATCCCCCATTCTTGCGATTTTTAGCCTGCAAATTATTTCTAGTTTGCTCAGAGGGTTTTAAAACCCACCTCGCGGGCTAACACGACTAGAAAAACCAGAGGCTTTAAATTGTTCTAACATTAAAGGCGTTGGTTGATTCGCCGGTACACTGATTCTTAGGCTGAACTCACTAACGCCGGGGGGAACTTCACGAATTGATCCGACCCGAGTCCGATTTTGTAAGACAGGGTTCCCATTGGCATCATAAATACGACCATATACATCAGCATCATAAATTGTCTTATCAGAGGGATTTTGCGCTTCACCCGTGATGATAAAGCAACTGGCAGCCTTAGAACTGCCACTGAGTAACCCTCCTTCGTATTCCTCGGGACAGTCTTGGTAAGAAAGATCAGAAAGTTTGATTTCTGTCATTGCTTCGGCTTCAGGGGAAATAAAACTTCCGACAATCCAAAAGAAAACGGACAAAGCAATAATAGTTAAGTTGCGACGTTTCATAGTTATTATAAAAATTCTTCCTTCCTTATCGATCTTATATTAGCTTATGGGCGAGGTTGCGATGGGACTTGCCAGAGACGATCGCGCTTTGAGATTCTTTCCGAGTTGGAAAAATGTCAGAAATTCCTCATAAAGTGTAACAAAATATACAGAAATAAAATCTATAATAGATACAGGAAGGAAATAATCAATCAGCAAACAACTATGAGATTAACTTATCGTGGCATTCAGTATAACTCCGACTCGATGCCCCTAGAAACAAAAGAAGGGGAAGTTGCAGGCAAATATCGCGGACAACCTTGGCATTATCATTACCCACGCCATATTCCAAAACTACAGCCCAAACTGCTACTGAATTATCGAGGCGTTTCTTATAGTAAGCGTCCGACTGTGCGCTATGCTCATTGTTCAGACATTTCTATCCCTGCGGTAACCACCAACGGGGAATTACCCACTCCTGAGTATTTTACTGCTAAAAGTCAACCAGAAGACATAGAAGACGCTCATCTCACCAATATGCGCCGTAACTTAGAGCGTCGTCTCTCAGTGGCAAAACAAAACGGGGATGATGAGCTAGTTTCGATTTTAGAAAAAGAATATCAACAACTAACGGTAAGTCAGTAAAATTTTGCCTCGGCATTACCCTTAAGTTAGCCGAGGTTACAATGTCTCTTGCTATTTGTTGGTACTAATGAGAGAATAAGTAGTTGGGCTTATTTGAACTAAGCATTAGCGGAACTGGCGGAATTGGTAGACGCGCTAGATTCAGGTTCTAGTGTTCGTAAGAACTTCCGGGTTCAAGTCCCGGGTTCCGCATTTTTTTCCAGCATTAGTTGCTAACGAGCAGAACTCATGTTTTACCTTGGGATTGATTTTGGCACTTCAGGAGCAAGAGCCATTGTTATTGATGAAGATCAAACGATTCAGGCGCAATTAGACTATCCCTTTTCTGGTGCAGAGGATAATCAGAGCCAGCAGTGGCATGATGCTTTATTCGCGCTGCTCCACCAAATCCCGATCGCGCTTCGAGAAGAAATCCAAAAAATTGCCATCAATGGCACCTCTTCCACGGTTTTACTCTGTGATGAAACGGGAACGCCGCTCACTGAGCCCCTTTTATACTCTTATCGCAGCACAGATGACATCTTAAAAAAAGTCCAAAACATTGCCCCTGCGGATCATGTTGTCCAAAGTGCCTCCTCTAGCCTCGCGAAACTCTTATTTTGGCAACAACAACCAATCTTCTCCCAAGCCCATTATTTTCTGCATCAAGCCGACTGGCTAGCTTTTCTCCTCCATGGCAAATTGGGCATCAGCGACTATCACAACGCCCTAAAATTAGGCTATGACGTAGAAAATTTATGTTATCCCCGATGGTTGCAACAGCTTTTTGGCTTTTCTCTATTACCGCAAGTGTTTTCTCCGGGAAGTCCCATTGCTCCTATTAAAACAGCAATTGCACAACAATTCCATTTTCCCGCCCATTGCCAAATTTGTACCGGCACCACCGACAGTATTGCCGCCTTTATCGCCAGTGGGGCGAATCAACTCGGAGAAGCCGTCACTTCCCTGGGTTCGACTTTAGCCTTAAAATTATTGAGTGCAACCCCCGTTCAAGCAACGGAATACGGCATTTATAGCCATCGTTTTGGTAATTTATGGCTAACTGGCGGCGCATCTAATACGGGAGGACAAGTTTTAAAGCAATTTTTCAGCGATGAACAATTAAAAGAGCTTTCGGTGCAAATTGATCCCACCCAACCCGCCAATCTTGATTATTATCCGCTTTTAGAATCGGGAGAACGCTTTCCCATAAACGATCCTAACCTCCCGCCTAAACTTTCCCCGCAGCCAGATGATGCGGTTAAATTCCTGCAAGGATTATTAGAAAGTATTGCTCGCATTGAGGCACAAGGTTATCAAAAACTACAGGAATTAGGATCATCTCCCCTCAAAAAAGTTTATACCGCCGGTGGCGGCGCAAAAAATGAAGTTTGGCGAACCATTCGAGAGCAATGTTTACAAGTTCCCGTTGTACCTTCTCCGAAAACAGATGCGGCTTATGGCAGTGCGATTTTAGCTCAATGCGGCTTATAGCATTTCTTAGTCGGTGGATGTTATTTGTTATTCGTTATTTGGCAAGTCATAAAAGAATAAAGAACAAAAAAAGCAAATTTATAGCAATCCTAAATCAGTTGTAAATTTTTGCATTTGATCCCCCCTTTAATTCCCCCCTTAATAAGGCAGGGCTGTTTCATTCTCGGGGTTAAAATTCGTCGCGATCGCGTGAAACTC
>CAZTXK010000113.1:0-7983 GCA_964617275.1 uncultured Dactylococcopsis sp.
GGTAAGCGTTTAATATCAGCATTTGCGCCAACCACAATCATGCGCGATCCTTTGCGGAGGCGATAATTGCCAGAAGGGTTATATTCAAACTTTTCGCCATACTTAATGGCAATGACATTAAGACCATATCGTTCTCTCAAGTTTAATTCTTGGATGGTCTGCCCATCAAAGGCTTCTGGAATTTGTATATCAACAATACTATGATCGGGGTCAAGTTCAAACTTATCTAAAATCCCCGGTTGGGCTAAATAACGGGCTAGTTCATTGCCGGCATCTCTTTCTGGGAAGACTACGCGATCGGCCCCGACTCGTTTTAAGAGCTTACCATGAATGTCTGAGGAGGCTTTAGCGACAACATATTTCACGCCGTTTTCTTTAACGTTGAGAGTCGTGATAATGCTTTCTTGAACATAATCTCCGATCGCGATAATTACCACATCAAATTCAAAGATTCCCGCTTCTTTTAAGGCGGCTGGTTTGGTGGAATCAAGCTGAATGGCGTGGGAGACAATTTTATCAGTTAACACTTGATTAACGAGTTTTTCCTCGCGATCTGTCCCTAAAACGTCACACCCTAATTTTCGTAATTCACCACAAACCGCTTGACCAAACCGTCCTAAACCAATAATCGCAAATTCTTTCGGCTGGTAGCGAAACTGATTAAAAATCTTTAAAGAGGCTTTAATATCCACGATCCTATAATTGAATAATTTATCCCACTAATAAGTTTTCTTCCGGATACTTAATTGAACTGGGCGATGAGGCTGTGACTAACGTATTAATAACAATTAAAATCCCCACTCTGCCAATATACATGGTAGCAATGATAATGAGTTTTCCCAAGGGGGATAAACTGCCAGTAATTCCTGTTGAGAGTCCGACTGTTGCAAAGGCAGAACAAACTTCAAATAAAATCTGAATAAAACTTAAATCGGGATCAGTAATAGCAATTAGGGCAGTAACCATTGTCAGTAGGGTAAAAGAGGCACATAATACCCCTACTGCTTTTAATATCAAATTAACGGGAACTCGTCTTTGGTAAATAATGACTTCTGTTTTGCCTTTTAAGGTGGAAATGGTAGAGTTAATTAAGATGCGTAGGGTCGTAGTTTTTAAGCCGCCCCCTGTTCCACTGGGGCTTGCCCCAATGACCATCAAAGCAATGGTCAAAAATAATCCTGCATCGGTCATACGGCTGATATCAACACTATTAAACCCTGCGGTGCGAGTGGTGACTGATTGAAACCAAGCCCCTAAAAGACGCTCCTGTAAGGATAAATTGCCAAAAATTCTAGGATTACTAAAGTCAGTTAAAAAGAAGGCAAATGTTCCTAAAATTAAAAGAATTAAGGTGGTATTGGCAACAATTTTAGAATTTAAAGAAAAGTTAAATACTTCAGTATTTTTTTGTAAAATTTTTTCCTCAAAATTCTGTCTAATCCAAATAAATATTTCAAAAACGGCTTGATAACCCAATCCTCCAAAAATAATTAATATGGGAAAGATAATATTGGCTTGTAATGAAGGCTGATAACTCATTAAACTATCACTAAAGAGACTAAAGCCGGCATTGTTCCAAGCACTAACACTATGAAATAAGGCTAGCCAAATCGCATTATCATGGTCAGAGAATAAGTCAGTTAAAAGAAAAAAACCGGTTAATTCAAAGATAAGACTAGTGGCAATAATGGAAATAATTAAATTGCGACTCCCTTGAAGAAAAGGGCGATCAAAAGACTGCTCGATGGCGATTTTTTGGCGCAAGTCAAACCTTTTGCGAATAACTAATAAAAGGAAGGTATTAGTGGTCATATAACCTAAACCACCAATTTGAATTAGGAGTAAAATAATTAGTTGTCCCCAAAAGGAGAAATGAGTTCCCGTGTCAACCACGGCTAACCCTGTAACACACACAGCAGAAGTGGCGGTAAAAAGCGCGGTAATGGGATCATTCCAACTGCCATCAGTGGTAGTGATGGGTAAGAGTAACAAAATCGTTCCCACGGAGATAACGGCAATAAACCCTAAACAAATGGTTCGCGCAATGCTCATTTTTATCGAAATTTAAAGATTTAATATAAAATCAAAATACTGGATTAGATTGACCGACACAAGGGGATATTTTTTCTTAAAATGTTGATGGTTTATTAGAAAGAATGGTTTTATGGACGCGATTAAAATTGACAATATCCGTTGCTATGGTTATACAGGATTTTTGCCAGAGGAACAGGTATTAGGACAATGGTTTGAGGTAAATTTAATATTGTGGGTAGATTTAGCAGCCGCGGGGGAGAGTGACGATATTAATGATACGCTTGATTATCGCCAAGCCATTGCTAATGTCAAGTCTCTGGTGGAAACCCAAAAATTTTCTCTAATTGAAAAACTTGCTAGCGCGATCGCGCGATCGCTGCTAACCCTTAACTTAGTGCAAAAAGTCTCCGTTTCTTTATCGAAACCTGCCCCTCCGATTCCCAATTTTGGTGGCGAGATTACCGTTGAGATTACTCGGGAAAAAGGTTAAGACTCCTTACTGGTTAAGGTGGGAAATTTCTCGCTAGCTTCCCCACTTTCTTCTTCTTCAATAGTGAGGAGTGTGGGTTTACAACGTTTCATGACTAAGGAAGTAATTGTTGCCCCTTCTCCTTCTAAATCTTCCACATAACCTGGTTTTAGTTTTTTCGCCTCTCGTTTGCTCACAAAAGGTCCAAAATAATAAGTACATTTGGGGGACTCCGTTTTAATTTCGATCCACCAGGCTTTGCCGAAAAATTCTAGGATTGACAGGATAAACTCTTGCATTGTTAAGACCCAATTGTGTCTAAAATCGGTGTCGGATAATTCTACTTTATTTAATCTTGTCGGTTGTTTCTACTATTTGGCAAGTAACTTAGGAAAGATTAAAGGATTTGCTGCGATGACGGCGAGACACCTCATAAAGCGCGATCGCGCTTGCCACATGAGCATTTAAGCTCTCAGTTTTTCCCACTAAAGGAATAGAAACTAACTCATCACAATGACGTTGGGTAAGTAAACTCAAGCCTTCTCCTTCACCTCCTACCACTAGCACCACAGATTGATCAAAACTCACTTCAGGCAACGCTTTGCCATCCTCGGCAACTGTACCATAAATCCAAAATCCCCCTTTCTTCAACTCTTCCAATGCACGAGACAAATTAACCACCCGTGCTACTGGCAAATATTCTAACGCTCCTGCTGCCACTTTCATTACCGTAGAAGTTATCCCCACGGCGCGGCGTTGGGGAATCACCACCCCTTGTGCGCCCAATGCTTCGGCACTGCGAATAATCGCCCCTAAGTTTTGCGGATCCGTAATCCCTTCAGCGGCAATAATAATTGGCTTTTGGCTATTGGCTTGGGCTTTTTCCACTAACTCATTTAATTCCAGGTAGTGATAGGGGGCAATTTGGGCAGCGACTCCCTGATGATTGCCACCGCGAGTAATTTGATTTAAGCGTTCGATTCCTACTTCATCAATAATTGTTCCCTGCTTTTTCGCCGTTTGCAGGAAAGAATTAAAAGAACTGCTATAGCGTAATTTTGCCGTAATCCAAACTCGATTTAACTGCCGTTTACTTTCTAACGCGGCTAACACCGTATGACGACCATAGATCAGATCATCATCACCATGGTCTGATTTTTCTTCTTTTTGAGTCGGATCAGGCTTTTTAATTTTGGGGCGACCAGATTTGGGGAAGGGTTTTCCTTTTTTAGATTTGGGCTGGTTACGTTTACGGGGTTTTTCATTCATATTGTTTTAACCATAATAGCAGGGCTTTTAAGCGAGCGCGATCGCGCAGAAATAAGTATCCTACTAAGGCTTCTAAACTGGTTGCCTGCTGATAAATTTTAGCAGACAAACGTCGAGGCGGCTTGGTAGCCGCGTTACGTCCTCGTTTGACAATCTTTTGTTCTGCCTCTGTCAAATGAGGCTTCAGGGCTTCTAATTGTTGCGCTTGCTTTTCCGCTCGTACTTTTGAGACAACCAGTTGATGATATTCAGAAATTTGTTTCGGCGGTAATAAGTAATTAAGACGAACATAAAGTTCATAAACGGCATCCCCAATATAAGCCAATCCTGCTGGCGACAAACTTTCGACAGGGGGGATATTTTCTAAGCCCTCTCCTAATACAAATAATTCTGCTTCGGAAGCAGCATCATGGGGATTGGTTGGCTGTTCCATTTTTGGTGCTAATCATGAGTTGAATTGCTAGCAATTTGAGTTACCTTAGAGCTTAATACTTGATCAAAAAATTTAGAAACTTCTTGTTTTTCATCTTTAGTTTTTAGATACTTATAGATTCGAGTTAAATGGGAGATAGGAATTTTATTCAAATGATATAGTTCAATTCCAACAAGATTATCCTCACGATCAAAGTCATAGACAATTCCCGAGTCTGGTTCTTCTGACTCCACCACCTTTGAATCTAGTAATCGAATATAAGCTGCTTGTTCAATCGGTCTATAATCAATTCTCATAATAACTTCCTTAAGAAGTTGTTAATTGAATAATCACTTAGAGAGTAAGACATGAAGACTATATAGCATTTTCAAATAAGTTTTAAACTCTTATTATTCAAAAGCGAGCAAAATGCTCGCACTACCAGTTATATTAAGTTATTAAAATCAAGGGGAAGGGGAAAGTTTTAATATCAATGCGTACTATTTTTCCAAAGATGCTAAAGCATCCTCTAAACTAGGCTGTAACGAGAGAAAATTCTCTAAGCGCACCAGTTTCACGGTCTGCGTTACCCTAGCATTGGTAACAATTTGCAGCGTTCCCCCTTCATTTTGAGCTTTTTTCACCGATTGCACTAAAGCCCCTAAACCGGAACTATCCACAAAATCAATTTGAGATAGCACTAAAATGATATTTTTAGGGCCTTCATCAATACACTTGCCAAGCACCTTAGCAAATGTTGGCTCGGAAAACGCATCAAGTAAGCCAGTTAACCGAAAAATCTGGCAATTCTCTTTGACTTCTCGCGTTCCGCGTAAACTAACCGTTAAATTAAGTGGTTCAGGAATAACGTCCTCCTTCTCTAACAAGCAAAAATTTTCGATAGATAGTGTATATTAGCATATTTTTTTCCCTAGAACCTCTTACCGAGAGATTGTTTTTCGGTTGTGATAAGGTTCTCGCATTGACTCCACAAACTTGGCAAATAAGTAATCCGCATCATGGGGACCAGGACTAGCTTCTGGGTGATATTGTACCGAAAAGATGGGAAGGGTTTTATGCTTTAATCCGGCAACCGTGCGATCATTTAAGTTGAGGTGAGTGATTTCGACATCAGCATTTAACGAGTCTTCTGTAATCGCAAAACCGTGATTTTGACTGGTAATTTCGACGGTTTGCTGTAACCCCGCCGGTTGATTGAGTCCGCGATGCCCAAATTTTAATTTAAAAGTCTCCGCGCCTAACGAGAGTCCAAGAATTTGGTGTCCCATGCAAATCCCAAATATGGGTTTTCCTTGTTGTAAGAGGGCTTTGGTGGTTGCAATGCCTTCTTTTACCACTGCGGGATCTCCCGGTCCATTGGAGAGGAATATCCCATCAGGATTATATTGATAAATGTCTTCAGGTGGCGTATTCGCTGGAACCACAATTACCCGACAGCCATAACTGGCTAAACGACGAAGGATATTTCGTTTAATGCCAAAATCAATCGCAACAACAGTGAGTGGGGTGGGATCACTTTCTTCCACTACTGGCCGAAATTCCCAGTGCATATCGGTGGGATCAGACCATTCGTAAATTTGTTTGGTGGTTACTTCATTAACCAAGTTTAAGCCTACCATGGAGGGGGCGGAGTGGACTTCTTTCAACAGGGCTTGCGGATCAAGAATTTCTGTGGAAATTGCCCCATTCATTGCGCCTTTAGAGCGTAAAATACGGGTCAGGGCGCGAGTATCAATTCCATAGATTCCTGGAATATTATGAGTGGTGAGATAGTCTGGGAGAGAACTGCGCGATCGCCAATTACTGGGAAAATAACAGACATTACGAGCAATCACTCCTTGCACGTGAGGTGCATCTGATTCTTCATCTTCAGCGTTAACGCCTGTATTCCCTAATTCAGGATAGGTAAAAGTAATAATTTGTCCCCGATAACTGGGATCGGTTAAGACTTCCTGATAGCCAGTCATCCCAGTATTAAAAACTACTTCCCCCATCGTTGTTCCTTTCGCGCCAAAGGATTTTCCCTGAAATACGGTTCCGTCTTCTAAAACCAGTAATGCTGGTTGCACTTGCTTAATGACCATCTCTATATTTGTTATTTGTTATTCGTTATTTGTTATTTGTTATTTGTAGCCCAATGACTCATGATACCGTTTTGGAAAAGTAAAGTTAGAGTTAATCCCCCCAACCCCCCTTTGAAAGGGGGGCTTAGTAGATAGGATGTAACGCTAATTGATCAAAATGGTATTACGACTTCAGGGGAGTAAGAGTGATTAATTTCTGTTGATGCAGCGATCGCGCTTGTGAGATATCCCCGCCTACTTCTTGCAAAATTTCTCTCAAAGAATACTGTTTTTCTGTATTTTGATCAATGGCTTGGAGGAGATTAAATTCTTCCTCAGATAAACTCACTAATTCGTAATCAGCATTAAATAAACTGCGACTTTCCCATCCTTCCATACAGGGATGACGTTCAGGAATAGCCCTTAAAAATTCGCTGTCATCTGACCAATCCCACTGGGGAAGCGGCGGTTTGGATAAGAAAAATTCGTAGTGGGTGACTTCGGGATCAAGAGATTCAATGAGTCGATATTGATCGCGAGGATCTAATTTTTTGGCTCGTTCTAAAACTTCGGGAGCATCTCCTAATAGCCGTTCTAATTGCCAAAATTGAGGATTAGAAAAGCCGACAAAATCTAACCACGATTGGTCAATTAAGTCAAATAATGTATTGATATTGTAATCAATTTCTTGGGGGTGAACATACATATCAGCAAAGCAAGCATCCCGTTGATTATCTAACGCCCACCGTTCTTTTTCTCGTTTGACAATGCGATTATTTTCAGGGAGGGTTTCAAACAGTTTACGCCCAATTTGAACCCCTTCTTGATAGTCATTGGGTTGTAGTAGCGCGATCGCGTTTTGCATCAACCGCACTTCCCAGCGTCCTAATTCTCCATACACAAAAATGTGCATAATCCCCCCTGGGGCGAGTTTGGAGGCGAGGGCTTTAATCCCAGCCACGGGATCAGGAAGATGGTGCAGCACTCCCACACAGTTAATCATCTCAAATTGCCCCTCAAGGGTGTGTGCCTCTTCCACATTCATTTCCTGAAACGTCACCCGATCCGATGCACCACTGCGCTGACAGCGTTCTTGTGCAACTTTTAGAGCTTCAGGACTAATATCAATCCCAATCACCGAGGCTTCGGGGTTGAGATGGACTAAATATTCACTCCCCACTCCTGTTCCACAACCAGCATCTAAAATGCGGATATCCTGTTGGGCTGGTTTGCGCCCAGTACAAAAATCATAAGCGCCTGTCCAACTCCATCGCCAATTATAGCCCGGTGGTGGTTCATCTAATAAGGGTTCTGGGGGAAAGGGATAAGCATTGTAAAGATTAGTAACCGCAGAATGAATTTTATTCGTCTCAGACATTGTTATAAACGTTTTTAACTATCTCAATTTTAGGATGAATTGCTTTCATAACTTACCAATGAGGCGATCGGTTTCAACGCTGGGTATTTGTTCTTTGTAAACCAATGACCAGTTACTAAATAGCCAATAACCAATAACCAATAATGAATAACCAATGACTGATGACTAATGACCAATGACTAACGAGTAATTACAAGCTAGATTCTTGAGCAAAAAAGGTAGCCAGTTGATCTAAATCATCTGAGTTAACGGAACCATCGCTAGTGAGATCGACAGTGGCATTGTAGTTAGAATCTCCTTCCACGGAACCAAAAGCAGCGGCAAAAATACCTAAGTC
>CAZTXK010000114.1:0-6759 GCA_964617275.1 uncultured Dactylococcopsis sp.
GTTATCATCAAAGATCAAATCGCCGTTCGCCGTTAACCTATCCTTCTTAAGCACAATGCCTACTCTTGTCATCGTTGAATCCCCCACCAAAGCCCGAACCATCCGTCAATATCTCCCCAATGATTATCGCGTGGAAGCGTCAATGGGCCACGTGCGAGACTTACCTTCCTCGGCGAAAGAAGTCCCTGCGAAAATTAAAGGCGAAAGCTGGGCGCGACTAGGCGTTAACGTCGAAAACGGATTTGAACCCGTTTATGTCGTTCCCACAGACAAGAAAAAAGTGGTTAAAGAACTCAAAGCCGCCCTCAAAGAAGCCGATGAATTAATCTTGGCTACAGACGAAGACCGAGAAGGGGAAAGCATTTCTTGGCACTTAAAAGAATTGCTCAATCCGAAAGTTCCCGTTAAGCGGATGGTTTTTCATGAAATTACCCGTGAAGCCATCCAAGAAGCCCTTACCCAATGTCGGGATGTCAACGATGATCTAGTAGAAGCGCAAGAAACCCGACGCATCCTTGACCGTCTCTATGGTTATACCCTTTCTCCCCTATTGTGGAATAAAATTGCCCGTGGACTGTCTGCTGGGCGGGTGCAATCCGTTGCCGTGCGTCTCATTGTGGAAAAAGAAAGAGAACGTCGTGCCTTCAAAAGCGGCAGTTATTGGGACTTAAAAGCCACCCTAGAAAAAGAAAAAAGTGAATTTGAAGCCAAACTAATCACCCTGGGTGGAAAAAAACTTGCCACAGGCAGCGACTTTGATCCCAAAACAGGAAACATTGCCAAAGGAAAGGATGTGGTACTGCTGAAAGAAGCTGATGCTAACGCCCTCAAAGATCGCCTCAGTGATAAAGAATGGACGGTTAAACAAGTTGAAGAAAAACCGAGCACTCGCAAACCCTCTCCGCCGTTTACCACTTCCACCCTGCAACAAGAAGCCAACCGTAAATTAAAAATTTCCGCACGGGACACTATGCGGACAGCGCAGAGTTTATATGAAAACGGTTACATTACCTATATGCGTACCGACTCGGTGCATCTTTCGGAACAAGCCATTAGTGCTGCCAGAAGCTGTGTAACTACCAAATACGGTAAAGAATATCTCTCCCCGAAACCTCGTCAATACAGCACCAAAAGTAAAGGCGCACAGGAAGCTCACGAAGCCATTCGCCCTGCTGGAGAAAATTTCCGTTCTCCCCAAGAAACAGGGCTGCAAGGACGGGAATTTGCCCTCTATGACTTGATTTGGAAACGAACCGTTGCCTCGCAAATGGCAAACGCCAAATTAACCCAAATTAGTGTCACTCTTACCGTGGAGGATGCTGAATTTCGTTCGACGGGCAAACGCATTGACTTTCCAGGTTTCTTTCGTGCCTATGTAGAAGGATCAGACGATCCCGAAGCCGCTTTAGACGATCAAGAAGTGGTTTTACCGACTTTACAACAAGGGGATCATCCCAACTGTAAAAAACTAGAATCTCTTGGGCATGAAACCCAACCCCCAGCCCGCTACACCGAAGCCTCACTGGTAAAAATGCTAGAAAGTGAAGGCATTGGACGACCCAGCACTTATGCCAGTATTATTAGCACCATCATCGATCGCGGCTATGTGGAAATGCGCGGTAATGCCCTTCTCCCCACCTTTACAGCTTTTGCTGTAACCAGTCTTTTAGAACAATATTTTGAAGAATTAGTTAATCCCCATTTCACCGCCCGTATGGAAGAAACCCTCGACCATATTGCTGCCGGGAAAATAGATTCTACCCCCTATTTGAAAGAATTTTATGCTGGGGAAAAAGGGATTAATACCTTAGTCCAAGAAAAGCAGCAAGAAATTGATCCTGACACGGCAAAAGCGGTTAATTTAGACGAAGACATTGATGCAACCATTAAAATCGGCTACTTCGGTCCCTATATTGAAACCGAAAGCGAAGAAGGAAAAGTGAGGGCTTCCATTCCTCAAGATGTTACCCCAGCCGATATTGACCCGGAACAAGTAGAGGTTCTCATTCGCCAAAAAACAGAAGGACCGGATCAACTGGGAACTCATCCTGAAACGGGAGACCCGATCTTTATTAAAATTGGCAAGTATGGTCCCTATGTGGAATTAGGCGAAGCGACCGAGGAGAATAAAAAGCCGAAACGCTGTTCCATCCCTAAAGGAACTAAACCAGAAGATGTCACCCTAGAAATGGCAGTGGATTTACTTTCCCTTCCTCGTCATTTAGGAGAACATCCTGCAACTGGCGCACCCATTAAAGCCGCGATCGGACCCTATGGGCCTTATGTTGTGCATGATCAAGGAAAAGAGGGCAAAGACTTTCGTTCTTTGAAAAAAGACGATGATGTGTTAACGGTAGGATTGGATCGCGCTTTAGAACTTCTCTCGCAACCGAAAAAAGGTCGTCGCGGCAGCCAAAAAGAATTAATTAAAGAATTGGGGAATCATCCCGATAATGATAAGCCAGTGAAACTATACAAAGGTCCTCATGGCCCCTACGTTAATCATGGTCGCAAAAATGCGAGTCTTCCTGAAGGGGAAAAGCCTGAGAATCTTACCCTAGAACGCGCCGTGGAACTCTTAGCAGAAAAAAGTAAAAGTTCTACTAAAAGCACAACTACTCAGAAAAAATCTAGTACCAACAAAAGTTCTACCAGTAAAAGTGGAAGCAAAAGCACAACCACTAAGAAAAAATCCACCAGTAAAGCCTCTACTACTAAAAGCGGTACTAAAAGCAAAAGTTCTACCAAATCTGGCAAAAGTAGCAGCACGAATAACAAATAACCAATAACAAATAACCAATAACCAATAATGATCATTCGTAATCCGAAACCTTGGCATAATGAACGTTCGCCAATTACCCCAAAACGCTTATATTTCAAGCGGCGACAATTTCTAAAAAGTCTCATTGGCGTAGGAATTGGGGCAACTGCCGTTTCTTTAACAGGCTGCACTCAATCTGAATCGGAAAAAGCCCTCCAATCCACTCTTAAACGTCCTAAAATTTCGCCCCTCTCCACCAATCCGAATTTTTCTAACCTAGAACGTCCGATAACGGATGAAAAATTAGCTGGAAGTTATAACAACTTTTATGAATTTGGCGGCAATAAATCTATCTGGCTAAAAGCCCAAGACTTACCCACCGAGGATTGGAAAGTGGAAGTTTCTGGCTTAGTGAAAAATCCAAAAACTTATGATTTAGACGAGATTAAAAAACAGTTTCCGATTGAAGAACGCATCTATCGCTTTCGCTGTGTCGAAGCCTGGTCAATGGTTTTGCCTTGGGTAGGTTTTCCCATGAAAGAATTGATTAAAGCTGTTGAACCCACCTCTAAGGCTAAATTTGTTCGCTTTACCTCTTTTTATGATGAAAAGATTATGCCGGGCCCCACGTTTCATTTGGGGGAACTTCCTTGGCCCTATACTGAGTCATTGCGTCTCGATGAAATGGCGAATGAGTTAGCCTTTTTTGCGATTGGGATTTATGGGGAAGAATTGCCCAAACAACATGGCGCACCTCTTAGGGCAGTTTTACCTTGGAAATATGGCTTTAAGGGGGCAAAGTCTATTGCAAAAGTGGAATTTCTAGCGGAACAACCCGCGACTTATTGGAATACCCTCATGCCAAATGAATATGGGTTAATTGCCAATGTTAATCCGGAAGTGCCTCATCCCCGATGGTCACAGGCGACGGAGAAATTTATCAGTGATGGCCCCGATTTATCTTGGGAAATTAAGGAAACCCAACTGTATAACGGGTATGGAGAATATGTTGCTGGCTTATATTAGCTGCTGAAGTGACTAAAAATGATCCCCCCAATCCTCACTTCGCTCCGGTCCTTAGATAAGGATGGCTTAAGGAATCGGTGTGTAGCGAACTTTTTTAGATTTCATATAACTCAGAAAAAATTAAGCAAAGGATTTCATAATCAATAAAGAATCGTCTTAAAAGCCAGATCAATTATGACCTATCTCGAAACGACTGCCGAATTTTATCAGGAAGTTGCTGAAACCCCAGAAGTGGGATTATGTTGCGTTCAAAATGGTTCGTTTCAACTACCCGGACTGAATATTCCCACAGCAATGGAGGAAATGAACTATGGCTGTGGTACAACTGTGCAACCCACTGAATTAATGAACCAACCCACGGTTCTCTATTTGGGGGTGGGCGGTGGCTTAGAAGCCCTACAATTTGCCTATTTTTCCCCACGCCCGGAAGCCGTAATTGCGGTAGAACCGGTGGCGGCAATGCGAGAGGCTGCCCAACGGAATCTTACAACCGCAGCCGAGGAAAATTCTTGGTTTGACCCCAGTTTTGTCAAAATTGTTTCGGGAGATGCCTTTAATTTGCCAGTTGCGGATGAATCGGTGGATGTGGTCGCCCAAAATTGCCTGTTTAATATCTTTGAACCTCAAGACTTAGCGAAAGCCCTAAAAGAGGTGTATCGGGTTCTCAAGCCGGGCGGTCGCTTATTAATGAGTGATCCCATTGCCACTCGTCCGATTCCTGAAAATTTAAGACAAGATGAACGCTTACGGGCGATGTGTTTATCAGGGGCGTTAACTTACCAAGAGTATGTTAATTTCCTTGTAGAAACCGGCTTTGGCAGTATTGAAATTCGCGCCCGTCGCCCTTATCGCCTCTTAGACACCCAAACCTATCCGTTAGAGGAAGATTTACAGTTGGATAGTTTGGACTCTGTTGCCTTTAAGACTCCCATTCCCAGTGATGGGGCTTGTATTTTTACTGGCAAAACAGCCATTTATCGCGGTCAAGAGGAAGTTTGGAGTGATGGGGAAGGGCATACCTTCCAGCGCGGTGTTCCTTTGGGGGTTTGTGATAAAACAGCAGGGAAATTAGCTAGTAAGTTTCCTGAAAGTATTGTGGTTACGCCTTCTACTTGGCATTATCAAGGGGATGGCTGCTGTTAGCGAGACTTCAGAGTCTTCATCTTTGGTGCAAGATGGGGACTCCCGTTTAGTCCTTAAAAATGGCATTTCTAGCAGAGATGATAAAATCTGTTAAGGGCAGATGCCAACTTGTGAGTGCTTGGTGTGTCTTTAACGGAAAGTATTCTAATTTTTGTCCTCTGTGCCGTCGCGATCGCGCTTTTGGGAACTCGCATGGCGAAGATTGCGGATCGCTTAGCAGATCGGACTGGCATGGGGGAAGCTATCATTGGGGCAGTCTTTTTAGGCGGAAGTACATCACTTTCAGGAATTGTTACTTCTGTAACGGCTGCTGCTCGCAATAATCCCGAATTAGCCGTTAGTAATGCCATTGGCGGCATTGCTGCCCAAACTGCCTTTCTCGCGATCGCAGATATTTTTTATCGTCGGGCCAATTTAGAACATGCTGCGGCCTCAGTGGCGAATTTAATTCAAGGCACACTATTAATCACATTGCTTTCTCTGCCATTACTTGCGATTGCTACCCCCAACATTACCCTTTTTAACCTGATTCACCCCATGTCTGCGTTATTAGTCATTGTTTATGTTTTAGGACTCTTTTTAACCTCTGAAGTCCAAGCTAAACCCATGTGGCAACCGCGACGCACAGAACAAACTCGCTTTGATGAACCGGAACAGGAGGCTCTCAGTTCCTCTTTGATCCGACTTTGGGGTCAGTTTATTATCTTAGCCGCCTTGTTGGGAGAAACGGGATATTTTGTTGCCAAAAGTGGGTTAGCCATCGCTAATCAAACAGGGATCTCGCAATCTGTGGTTGGCGGAATTTTGACAGCAGTTGTCACTTCTTTGCCGGAATTAGTGACAACAATTGCCGCTGTTAGAGAAGGTGCTTTAATGTTGGCGGTAGGCGGAATATTAGGTGGAAATAGTTTTGATGTTTTGTTTTTAGCGATCTCTGATGTTGCTTATCAGCAAGGATCAATTTATCAAGCTATTTCTGTGGATGAAACTTTCGCGATCGCGCTAACCATTCTCATTACGGCAATTCTTTTACTGGGATTACTACGTCGAGAAAAATACGGCTTTGCCAACATTGGCTTTGAAAGTTTTTTAGTTTTAATTTGCTACATTGGGGGCTACTTATTCTTATTCTTCCGATGAAAAGTTTTTGATTATTATGAGTGCTGTTATGAATTTAAGAATTGGGCAACCTGACGGTTAAAGGTTTCAGGTTCTCCCAAAAATGCCCAATGATTCCCCGGAACGGTGGCAATTTCTAAATTTTGTAAGTATTTGTGATAAGGTTTGAGCTGCCATTGGGTGCGGTTTAACCCTTTTTCGGGAAGGATGAGAAGCGTGGGAATGCTTAAGGGGGAGGTTAACCCATCCACTTTCATTACTTCCTTAAAGATGCCATTTCTAGCCGCAAGGCTGAATTTACTCCCCCAACTCCCGTCTGATTTAAGTTCTAGGTTCGCTCGGAAAACTTGTTGTTGAAGATCATTCCATTCTTGAAACTTGTCAATTTGACGGGCTTGGGCTTCGGCTTCCTCATAGCTTGAAAACGGCCCCATTCCTTTAAAAGTCGAGAGGGTACGATAGAGAATCGGAAAAGTAATACTTAACCAACTGGGGAGTTTGCCCATAATAAAGGGATCAACTAAGATCAGACGAGCAAAGCGTTGTGGCTTCTGTTGCGCCCAGTAAGCAAGAACTTTTGCTCCCCAAGAATGTCCTAAAACCCTGATCGTTTCCCAACCTAGGGCTTGACATAAGCCTTCTAAGTCGGCAGTAATTTCAGGAAACGTATAATGGGCTTCACTGGGCTTGCTGCTTTCCCCATGACCGCG
>CAZTXK010000114.1:6859-7941 GCA_964617275.1 uncultured Dactylococcopsis sp.
TGTTGGTGAGATTGGTGGGTTAAATCCATGAGTAATTGGGAATAAATCCCTTCGCGTAAAGAAGGTGTCATGGGCTTGTTGGTTTTAATGGCTTGTACCCACTGATCAATGAGCCGAACAACTGGGGCAATGCGTCCATCTTGATAGACTTTGGGGAAGCCTAATCGTTGGGGAACAAAGACTTCGGAAAGACTTTCTCCAGCAGGGGCGGCTAAAAAGCGGAAGCCATGAACATAGTCTTTGAGGTTGGGACTGCCTAAAACAATGGTAGCGCGATCGCCGTACACTTCGACCCAATGGCCACGTCCTTCATAAGCCGCTGCACTAATATTGATTTGACAGGGTGTTCCATCCGCTAACTCTAACATTAGTAAACAGGTGTCATCAGAATCGACGGGTTTGAGTTTCCCATTGTCTTGGGGATCTGGTCGTTCGGAGACAGCCGTTGATAACTGTCCACAGAGGCGATTCACGCCACCAAATAACCAATTCAGGTAGTCGAAAGCATGAGATCCCACTGCGCCTAATGCACCGCCGCCTTTGTCTTTTTGGGCATACCAATTCCAAGGCAGTTCAGGATTCGCCCGTCTTGCCAGTAGCCAGTCAATTTTTACCAGTCGTTTGTTTCCCACATAGTCTTTTTCTAAGTGTTCAGCTAGCATTTGCCATTCCGGAACAAATCGAAACTCAAAGTCACTGGCAGCAACCACTCCTTTTTCTTTAGCAAGATGATGGAGTTCTCGCGTTTGTTGGGCGTTAAGATTAAGCGGCTTTTCTAGAAGGAGATGTTTCCCTGCGTTAATTACCGCTTTCGCCATGTCATAGTGAAGAAAGGGTGGCGTAGTAACACTCACTGCATCCACATCGGGGAGAGAGAGAATAGTATTGAGGTCATTACTAGCATGAGGGATCTCATTTTCTTGCGCGATCGCGCGAGCTTTATCTAAACTGCGATTATAAACTGCAACGGGTTGCGTTTCCTCATGAATCTGCAACGCTGGAATATGTACCTTTTTCCCAAAACCAGTTCCGACAATTGCTACACCAATAGAGCCATTGCTCATAAATATCTCCTATTAACG
>CAZTXK010000115.1:0-7815 GCA_964617275.1 uncultured Dactylococcopsis sp.
CCCAATTTTTTTGAAACTTTTTTTCTTTCCCTTATTTCATGGGGGTTGTGGCACATCGAACAATGTTAAATTAAAGAGCAAGGTAACTTTGGAGGCAAATAATTATGGTGACGCTTCCCCCAAATGTAGTTTTAGAGCCTTTATTTCGAGAGTGGTTACGGGAAGATATTGGACGCGGCGATCGCGCTACAAGTGCCATTACAGAGACAAATAATCCTGAACAGGAAGCAGTTTGGATAACGAAGCAATCAGGCGTTATTGCAGGACTCCCTTTTGCAGAAAAAATTTTTAGCCTTCTTGGGGAAATTCATTGGCAACCGCAAATAACAGAAGGAAGTTTTTGCGAAAACCAAGTTAAACTCCTCCGCTGTCGCGCTTGCACAGATACACTACTCACAGGAGAGAGGGTGGCTCTTAATTTAGTGATGCACTTGAGTGGCATTGCCACCCTGACTCACAGCTATGTCGAAAAGATTGCTGATTTGCCGACGCAATTAGTAGATACCCGAAAAACGACCCCAGGGTTAAGACTCCTTGAAAAATATGCTACCCAAGTCGGAGGCGCAGTGAATCATCGGTTTGGCTTAGATGATGCGGCGATGATCAAAGAAAATCATATTCAAGCAGCAGGAGGAATCAAAAGCGCGATCGCGCAGTTACGCTCTAATCTTCCCTATCCTTTAACTATCGAGGTAGAAACCACTAATCCGACAGAAGTAGAAGTTGCCCTAGCTTCTAATGTGGATATTATTATGCTCGATAACATGGCTTTACCCTTAATTCGAGAGATGGTTGATTTAATCAAAAGTAAAAAGCCAACAATCAAAATCGAAGCCTCAGGCAATATCACCCTAAATACCATTCGAGAAATAGCCGAAACTGGAGTTGACTATATTTCCACAAGCGCACCGATTACCCAAGCCACTTGGCTGGATTTAAGCATGACGCTTGTTTAAGCAGAAAAAGGAGATGTTATGATAGGATTGATTTCCATGTTAGGGTGCGTAACTCAGCTGGATAGAGTAGCGGACTTCTAATCCGTTTGTCGCAGGTTCGAGTCCTGCCGCACCTGTTTTTCTTTCTCGCTACACAAAACAATCATAGGGAAAAGCGATAGGATCGATGATACCTAGGCAATGATTTTAAGCTAGAAAAATATTTATATGTCAACATCTCCCATGGAAGAAGAACTCCAACAAGCCGTTGAATCCCGACGTAATTTTGCGATTATTTCCCACCCTGATGCAGGGAAAACGACACTCACAGAAAAACTCCTCCTTTATGGGGGCGCCATTCATCAAGCCGGGGCAGTTAAATCAAAACGAGCGCAACGGGAAGCCACCTCAGACTGGATGGAACTGGAAAAACAACGGGGAATTTCCATCACTTCCACCGTTTTGCAATTCGACTACCGAGACTTTCAGATTAATCTGTTAGATACCCCTGGCCACCAAGACTTTAGTGAAGATACCTATCGCACTCTTGCCGCAGCAGATAATGCGGTAATGCTGATTGATGCAGCCAAAGGGCTAGAACCGCAAACTCGCAAGCTATTTGAAGTCTGTCGGATGCGATCGCTGCCCATTTTTACCTTTGCGAACAAAATGGATCGCCCCGCAAGAGAACCCTTAGAACTGATTGACGAAATTGAGCAAGAATTAGGCTTACAAACCTATGCTGTCAATTGGCCCATTGGCATGGGTGATCGCTTTCAAGGGGTTTATGATCGGCGTAATCAAGAAATCCATCTTTTTCAGCGTACTGCCCATGGTAGCAGCCAAGCCAAAACCACAGTTATTTCTCTCCATGATCCAAAAATCGAAGAAGTCCTTGATCAAGAACTTTATTTCCAACTCAAAGATGAAATTGAAATCATTGAAGAAGTAGCCCCCGAGTTTGATCTCGAAAGAATCCATAACGGGGAACTTTCCCCCATGTTTTTCGGTAGTGCCATGACCAATTTTGGGGTGCAACTGTTTTTAGATGCCTTTTTAGAGTATGCTCAACCCCCAGAAGCGCATCATTCTTCACAGGGAAAAATTGATCCCACTTATCCTGAATTTACGGGCTTTGTCTTTAAGTTACAAGCGAATATGGATCCCAAGCATCGCGATCGCGTTGCCTTTATTCGGGTTTGTACAGGCAAGTTTGAAAAAGACATGAACGTCAATCATGCTCGTACAGGGAAAACAGTCCGATTATCTCGCCCCCAAAAACTCTTTGCCCAAGATCGCGACTCCATCGACAATGCCTATCCAGGAGACGTAATCGGACTAAATAACCCGGGCGTTTTTGCCATTGGCGACACCGTTTATACCGGCAAAAAACTGGTCTATGAGGGCATTCCTTGTTTCTCTCCCGAGTTATTTGCTTATCTAAAAAATCCCAACCCTTCCAAATTCAAACAATTCCATAAAGGGGTTACTGAATTACGAGAAGAAGGCGCAATTCAAATCATGTATTCTAAAGACGAAAGTAAACGCGATCCCATTCTGGCAGCCGTAGGACAACTGCAGCTAGAAGTCGTCCAATATCGCATGGAAAATGAATACGGAGTGGAAACAAGCCTAGAGATGCTTCCCTATAAAGTAGCGCGATGGGTTAGAGGGGGATGGGAAGCCCTAGAAAAAGCAGGACGGTTATTTAATACCGCAGTAGTAAAAGACCTTTGGGAACGTCCGGTTCTCTTATTTAAAAATCAATGGAACTTAGAACAAATTCAGGGCGATCACCCCGAGTTAGAACTCAGTGCAACCGCCCCCTTGGCAACAGATGATTTGATAGAAAAGGTAGGTAAGTGAACACCCACCCAGCAAAAGAATTATTTTAGCCCACTGCTACGGGAGAAGTTTCCCAACGTCCTAAAGGCTTGCCAATAACAGCGAGATCGCCCATTAACTCATTAAACGCAGCCGGATTGAGCGATTGTGCGCCATCAGACCATGCTTTAGAAGGATTAGGGTGAACTTCAATCATGAGAGAGTCTGTTCCCACCGCGATCGCGCCTTTTGCCATCGCAGGAACATACTCTGATTTCCCTGTCCCGTGGCTGGGATCAATCATAATTGGCAAGTGAGTTAAAGAGCGTAAAACAGGCACCACGGATAAATCAAGAGTATTGCGAGTATAACGGCGATCAAAGGTGCGAATTCCCCGTTCACAAAGAATAACATTGGGATTTCCTGCGGCTAAAATGTACTCCGCCGCCATTAACCATTCCTCAATTGTTCCCGACATACCGCGCTTGAGTAGAACGGGTTTCTCTTGATTTCCCACTTTTTTCAGTAAGGGGAAATTCTGCATATTCCGCGCACCGACTTGAAGCACATCCGCTACTTCTGCGACTTTTTCCACATCCGCAGTGTCCATAACCTCAGTAATAATGCCTAAGCCACTAGCTTCTCGGGCAGCTGCTAATAGTCCTAAAGCACTTTCCCCATGACCTTGGAACGAGTAAGGAGAAGTCCGAGGCTTATAAGCGCCACCGCGTAAAAACTTCGCCCCCGAGGCTCGCACTGATTTTGCCGTTTCCACAATCATTTCCTCATTCTCAACCGAACAAGGACCGGCGACGACAACAACAGGGTGATTTTCACCAAATGTTACTGCACCATTAGGCGTATCAACCACTACATCACTGGGCTGACCATGGCGAAACTCTCGACTCGCACGCTTAAAGGGTTGTTCTACTCGCATTACGCTTTCAATCCAAGGGCTTATTTCTTGGAGTTGCAAGGGATCCATCGAAGCAGTATCCCCAACTAAACCAACGACCACCTTATGGTGACCGACAATTTTTTCCGGGGTTAAATTTTTTTCTTTACACTCCTCACAAATACGGTTGATTTCAGCTTCTGGCGAGCCAACCTTCATGACAATGATCATAGTTATTACCAGTCCTTGTTGTTTTTCTTCTTAAATCAGCTTATATGATCTATCTTTGCCAATTTTAAACTGATTTTCAATTAACAAAATCTTTGAATTTTTAGGCGCAATATTATTATTGTCTAGCACTGCGCCAAGCAGAGATCAATCGCTTAGTATTAGCTTTAAACTCCTCCCAACCGAACCTTGTTCCCAGTCGCCCTTCATCCCAAGACGCTGAGATGAGTCCATAACTGAGTCCTAACACACCAAGTCCAAATAAGCCCATACTCACCAAAACAACGGTGTAGGGAGGAAGCTCAAGCAATTCTCTTGAAACAATCCAGTAAAAGACAAAAAAGCTGGCAATTCCCAAGCTGGTGGGAATCCCTGAAAAGAAAGCCATCCGACGCACCATGCGCTGACTGACTTCTTCTGGAATTGCAGACAGAGAAGCCTGAGCCTTTTTTTGCTCTTGGGATAAGGGTTCAGACTGTGATTTCTCAGCAGCGTTCACCGAGGTAGTTTTTTCCTTTTTTTTCCGTTTTCTAGTCGGCTCAAAGGGTAAGTTTGCTTGTTGTTCTTCTGATTGGGAAGCCATAGCGATATAGATTAGAGTTAGCCACGAATACCAAGGCGTTTAATCAAGTTTTGATAGCGTTCTTGATCTTCTTTCTGTAAATAGGATAACAAACTTCTACGATGACCAATAAGTTGTAGCAACCCTCGACGTGAAGCATGATCTTTATCGTTCTGCTTAAGATGCTCCGTCAGACGGGTAATGCGTTTTGTCATGATTGCGACTTGCACTTCTGTGGAGCCAGTGTCGGTTTCGTGAACTTGATAATTATTAATGATTTCTTGTTTGTTTTCTTGGCTTAGACTCATTATGCTTCTGCGTTTTTACTTAACTAGCTTTAAACTCGTAAGAATGCGACTCTTCATTGTAACACATTGAAAATAATTTTTGATCATTAAAAATCTTTGCAACGCTCATTGAGCCACTGTTGAAGGATAATGGCAGCGGCATGGGCATCAATTTGGGCTTTATCTCGGCGCGGCGAAAATCCTTTTTTCGTTTTGAGATAGCTTTCGGCTTCAATAGAGGTTAGACGCTCATCTACGTATTCTGTGGGGAGTTTAAGAACTTTTTCCAAACGTTTGCCATAAGTTTGAATCCGTTGCGCTTGTGAGCCTAACGTTCCATCTAGAGCATAGGGCAAACCAATGACTAAAATTTTAACCTGACGTTGGTTAATGAGATCGGTGAGCTGGTGAATATCATTAGCAAACCCTGTGCGGTTAATAGTCATAATGGGAGTGGCAATTAACCCTGTGCCATCACAACCAGCAACACCGATGCGTTTTTTTCCAATGTCTAACCCTAAAGCCGATAACTTTTCTTTCAATCTTCTTCTCCTTCCCCAGAGTCTAGATTGATGCTGTCTTGATTGCCATTTTCAGGATCAAATTCATGAAAATAAGAATTAAGCCAAGGCAGGCGACTAGGAATGGGAGTGCGTCCGGGGCGTAGTCCTTGTAAAACCCCCGAGAGTTGTAATTTTTCGAGGGAAGAAGAGGGAGCTTCTCGTAATTTGTGCCAGACAGAACGGGATAAAAGAAGGGTATGTTCCACTCGTTCCGCGCCAATTTCTTCGAGGTATTCTTCTCTTTCGGGTTGGTAATCAGCAGATGCGAGAAGCAGGGAGTTATTCTCAGTTTTACTCACGGCTTGCGCCATTTTGGCAAGAAGTTCAGGATAAAGCCAGGTATAAGCGGGATGAACAGTTAGTTTGGCTTCACTGGGGATAGGGTTGTCGTGATTTTGGGTCAGTTGATAATACGCGATCGCTGCTTTGCGCTGAGGTTCAAAAACATAGCCTTGTGTCTGTTTTTTACTGCCTAACCATTGTTGAAGGCGATTAATGGCCATATCAAACAAGCCATATTTAAAGTCTTTGATATGCCGATCAAATACCTGTCGGAGGAGGGGAGGCATGGAAACCGTATCTAACTGATAAAGAAGTTGAGCATCAGCATTATTGATCGGCAATAAGTTAGGTAATTTCGGTTCGTGTTGCCCTAATTCTTGTAATTTTTCGCTAGCAATGGACCAATAGGTAAATTGAGCTAAGGGTTGGAAGCCATTACGCCGATAAAGACTTAAGATATTTTTATGATGAATATTCACCTCTAGAATCCAAGTTCTAGCTTCCCAGACAGTTTCAAAACAGAATCGTAAAAGTTGAGAGCCAATGCGCTTTCCAGAGACAGGATAATCGGGATCCACCAAAATATGCTCAACTCGCCAAGTGCTACGGGTACTATTAACCGGGGCGACTTTAATTGCTCCTACCACTTTTTCATCTTGTTCGGCAACATAGATGCAAAAGTGATGTTGAGCTGGATTCGGAAATAAACTTAAGAGCTTAATGGCACTATAAAAAGCCCGAAAATTCTCAATTTCTTTCGTCAAAGCAATGGCTGAACCACTATGATGGAGTTCGTGGGATTTATTAACCAAGGATTCAATGGCGGGTAAATCTCGATGTTGAATTGAGCGAATCGTTAAGTTGTTTTCTTCAGGGAGAAATAAATTCATTGTTAATTTGCGATGATCATCTGCGGTTTAGCTAACCTGCTCGCCAAGAGTGTAGGCGCGTTTTTTTTGATCTTAACGGGTTAAGGAACGTTCCTGAAATTTTAGCCACAAGATTAATAAGCAATTTTACTTAAACGTTATGAGTAATTGGAAAAACAGGAAAAATGAACAGACCCCACTCTCAGTCGTCAGGGTGGTGGAGATAGCTGTCTGGTTGGTGATGTGGCAAGGTGAGTTAGGGTAGCAAGGAAAATATTTTCCTCAAATTTGCAACATTTATTGTAAATTTTTGTAAACTATTAATTAATATTTGTCGATCACATCTCGGTTATATCGAAGTGGATCAAACCAAATAACGCCTTAAGCATAAATCAATTGTACTAAAGGGAGAAATTTAATGAACATTAAACAATTTGGGAGAAACCTGTCTCCGGCAACGATCCTATTAATGAGTCATATTTTTGCGATGCTTTTTGGGATTGCAGGATTAGTGCTAGTGCTACCGAATGGAAAATTTATTGCTAGCCTTCCTCCCATTGGGATGAAAGCCTTTGAATACTCAATGGCTGGGGGAGGTGTCGTGTATATGTTGCTAGGATTTTTTGCCGTGGCGTTTTATGCCTATCAAAATCTTGGAGGCAAACGCTGGTTAACGTTTATGGTTCCTGCTTTAAGTTTATCTTTAGCCAGTGAACTGTTAGGAACGAGTACGGGGTTTCCCTTTGGAGACTATCGTTATTTAAGTGGCTTAGGTTATAAAATCGCCGATTTAGTTCCCTTTACCATTCCGTTATCTTGGTTTTATGTGGGGTTTTGTACGTATTTAATTGCCCGAGTGGGATTAGAACGAGTTTCTTTACCAAGTTGGATTCGCTCAATTAGCGCGATCGCGCTGGGTTCTCTGTTGCTCACCTTCTGGGATTTTGTCCTTGATCCAGCCATGAGTCAAACGGATGTTCCATTTTGGGTATGGGAACAACCCGGGGCTTTTTTCGGAATGCCTTATCAAAACTTTATCGGCTGGTTTGTCACTGGCACAATTTTTATGAGTGTGGCTCACTTATTCTGGGGGAGTCAACCTCTAGGATTAGCCCGTCGTCATCTTACCTTTCCCTTTGCCATTTACTTCTCTAACATTCTCTTCGGCGTTGTTCTCAGTTTAGCAGCCGGAATTTGGATTCCAGTGGTTCTCGGGATTATATTTGCAGTTATTCCCTGTTGTGTGCTTTATTGGTTTACGCCTAAAGTAGCAATAACAAATGACACCGATAGCCAAAGTATTAGCGATCAAAAATCGGTTTCTGTTGCTCAACTTTAGAAGCTGAGATTTTGATCTCTGTTGTTGCTAC
>CAZTXK010000116.1:0-7797 GCA_964617275.1 uncultured Dactylococcopsis sp.
CGCGCTTCCAAAAAAAAGACCAGCCGAGGGGGCTGGTTTGTCTAGCTTGCTGCGTTGGGAGGAGAAAACCTAAGTTGCACCAAGACCGCCTGACGCTGCTGTCTAACTCAGTTCAGGTAATGGGACAATTTGGTTTACTAACCTCAGCTTAACAACGATAGTAAACTTTTGCAAACTTTTTTTACGATTTACGTAAAACTGTAGCAGTTTACACCAAGATAGTGTTACTAGGACTATTTTTTAGATACAGCTTTCCTCATCACCTCGACAGGAATTGATTGTTGCAGCCAAATTTCTAGGGCGGCTGCCCCCTGTTGAATCAGCATTTCTAGCCCATCAAAGGTAATCGCACCTCCTTTCTCTTGGGCTAATTGTAAAAAACGAGTGGGACGTGGCGTATAAATTAAATCATACGCGATCGCGCTTTCAGGTAATTCTTGCAACACCGCTTCTTCTACGGGAGAGGCTTCTTGCTTCGGCGACATTCCCACAGGCGTGGTATTTACCAATAACTGAGTTTTTGGAACTAATGACGGTAAATCTTCCCACAAATAGGGGCTAATAGGGGCTGTTAATCCCGTATTTTCCCAACTTTGCCTAAATTTTTCTAATTTCGCGCGATCGCGCCCGACAATGGCAATTTCTGGACATCCTAACTTGGCACATCCGGCTACCACTGCTCTGGCTGCGCCACCATTTCCTAAAATAACAGGCATTATCTCTGACCAATTGCGATTGATAGACTTTAATGGGGCAATAAAGCCATCAACATCTGTATTCGTCGCTTCCCAACCATTTTCGGTGCGCCACACCGTATTAATCGCCCCCACTTGTTGCGCTTCAGGTGTCACCCGATCTACTAGCGGGATTAAATCTTGTTTATGGGGAATCGTCGCATTAAACCCCACTAAATCAATAGCAGCAAACCCAGCTAACGCCCTTTCTAAATCCCCTTTTTTCACAGGCAGAGGCACATAAACATAATCTAACCCCAAATGGTTTAAAACCGCATTGTGCATCACAGGAGATAAAGAATGCTCTACTGGATCTCCAATCACTCCCAATAACTTTGTTTTCCCTGTAATCATTACTTTGCCTCAATCTCTAATCTTCTCTTTATTTTAGGTAAGATCAAAAAAGAATTAAATCTCTACCCAATCATCAATGTTAATTAGTGATATCATTCTTTTAGATTATAAACGTTGTAACCGTCGTCCCTTTTTAGATTTTTATGGTGATCCCAATGAACAAGAAGCACAACGAGAATTTTTATTAAAGCTGCGAGAAGAGAATCATAAACAAGTTTTAGAGATACTTGGTGAACAATCTTATCATCAACCGCAAGTCCCGATAACTGATTGGGAAATGAGAGGAAAAGAAACCATGGAACTGATGGAAAAAGGGGTGGATCAGATTTTATATGGAGCACTTTGGCAAACTGGTTTAAGCGGTTGGAATATTCCTTTTTTTATTAGAGACACCGTTACCTTGTTAGCCAGTCCAACGTTATTAATTAAAGAGCCGGGTTATTCTATTTTTGGGGATTGGCAATATCGAGCAGTTAGTATAAAATTAGGTCGCCGTCCTAAGCCTGAGTATAAATTAGTAGCTGCGTTTCAGGCGAAACTTTTAGCCCTAATACAAGGAAATGACTTAACTCATCCTAGTTTAATTGTTAAATCTCACCAAGAATATCAGGTAAATATGTGGACTTGGCTATCTCGAATGGAAGAAGTCTTAGCCGCAGTTTTGGCAATGTTAGTGTCTCGTCAAGAGCCGGAAGTTTTTATTTCTAGACAACGTTGCAATCTCTGTCAGTGGCAAAGTTTTTGTTATCAAGTCGCGCAAAATACGCAACATCTTTCTCTTTTGCCAGGGGTTACGCCCACTCGTTATGATACGCTTAAAAATTCAGGAGTGACGAGTTTAGAAACCTTAGCGAATGCTGATATCTCTTGGTTGAAAAAACAATTTGGAAGTGAAATTGGTCTGAATTTAAGTAAACAAGCCATGGCAACCTTAAAAGAAAAGCCTTTATTAAAATCAACTTCAGCAACATCTGTTTTAAAGATGATTCCCACTGCTTCCATAGAAATCTATTTTGATATTGAAGCCGAACCAGAGCGTAATTTAGATTATTTATTAGGGGCTTTAGTTGTTAACTATGAAGAAGGAACAGAAACGTTTTATCCCTTAGTTGCAGAATCTCCTGAAGAAGAAAAGGATATCTGGCAACAATTTTTAGAAGTAGTAAATCGTGATCCCAATGCCCCTATTTTCCATTATTCTAAGTATGAAGCGGAGACAATTAGACGGTTATCTGCTCTTTATCAAACCCCTAAAAAAGAAGAACAACTCCTTCTCAAAAGATTAGTCGATCTCCATGATATTGTTACTAAGTTTTTGATTCTTCCCACGGAAAGCTATTCCCTGAAAAAAATTGCCCAATGGTTAGACTTTCAATGGCGAGAAGAGGGAGTCAGTGGGGAAGAATGTGTTTGCTGGTATGATCAATGGCTAAAAACGCGCGATCGCGCTTTCCTCGATCCGATTATCCGCTATAATGAGGATGACTGTCGAGCCACCTATCATCTCAAAACTTGGCTAGTCCAATTTCTGAGTTCTAGTAATGAGCAAAAAAAATCAGAGACAGGGAGATAAGTCTCCACAACATCTCTGATTAATTGTTTTTTCTTGAAACAGTTTAGGTATCTTCTCTACTCCGAGTTTGGATATAGAGAATAAGCAGAAACACTGTCGGAACCAGCACAAATAAAATACTGGCAATGAATCCCAGTTGATTAACTTCCATCGTTATTAAGTTTTTATCAGATCATCTCAAAGGACATTTTCAGGATATCACCTATTGGGGAACTGACAACACCTCTTAACGAGCTTGTGGCTTAGTTCCAATGGTCACATTACCGCCATTAACGATGGTTTGACAAGATAAACGATAACTATCGGGCTTTTTTCTGAGTTTTTGCTCTTCTGCTGCTGTTCGTTCCGATAAATTTTCCATCCCTTCTAAGACTTCTACAATACAAGTTCCACATTGACCGTAACCACCGCAGTTGAGCATTTTGCCCTTGAAGGTATAAATATCAATTTTATTCTCTAGAGCTTTTTCCCGAAGGTTTACCCCATCAGCGGTGACGACTTCTTTGTCTTCATGGACGAATTTAATATTAGCCATTTATAACGTTATACTTAAGCTCTTCTTCTCCATTGTATTAAGACAATATAATAAATTCAGGTCATCGTATCAAAATCTGCTAATGCTAGGGCTTATCAAAAACTCGCCCATCAGGAAGATTACTCACAGCTCTCTCTAAAGAAGCTAAGGAGCGATTATACTCAATAATGGCCGTTAAAAGATTTTGTCTAGCCCGAGTCAACTCACTTTGAGCATTAATTACATCTATTTGCGTTCCCACCCCTGCTTGAAAGCGTAAACGTGCTAAACGTAGATTTTCTTCAGCTTGTTCTACAGCTAGTTCTGCGGTTCCAATATTTTCTTTATTGGCATTTAACCGAAAAAAGGCTTGTTCCACTTCACGGCGAATTTGGTTGCGGAGTTGATCAAAGCGATTTTCGGCAATGGCTTCATTTTCTTCTGCTTGTCGCGCCCTTGCTTGCGATTGTCCGCCATCAAAGAAATTCCACTGCACTTGAGCGCCCATAGCTAAACCATCTCCAGTTCCCGTTCCCCCACCACTGCCATCATCAATCACACTGCGGACATTGTAGTTAGTAAATAAGCTAACTTGGGGTTTAATTCCAGACAAAGCAATGACTTGGTTTTCTTGAGCAATCTTTTTCTGTTTTAACTGTTGTTCGAGTTCAGGACGATTTTGATAAGCCGCAACAATACTTTCTTCTAAAGATAAATTCCACTCACCGGCAACTTCTGGAGGTTTGGCAGCACTCACTTCTGCTTGTTGTCCTAAGCCTAGCACTTCTACCAATTGTCGTCTGCTAATTCTTTGTTGAGACTTGGCTCGGACTAAATTTTGCTCCTCGTTGGCTAAATCCACCTCTGCTTGCAACACATCAAAACGAGTCCCTAATCCTGCTTGTTCCAGCAATTTAGCATCACGCAAACTTTGTTCGGCATCATTAACGGCAGCCCGAGCAATTCGCACTTGTGCCTCTGCCTCCTGTACCGAATAATAAGTATCTGTTACATCAAACCGTAACTGTTCTGCCGCCTGTTCTAAGGCTAATCGTTGGGAACGAACTTGAGCCCTGGCTCGCCGAATTTGCGCCGAGCGTTCTCCCCCAGTGTAAAGATCATAGTTTAACTGTAGAGTAACGTTGAGATCAGTTGTCACCCCATCAGGACTGGGAAAGTTGGCACCAGCATTCTGTGCACGAATTTCACTACTAGCTGAAGTACTACGTTGGAGATCAGTTTGTAAACTAAAAATCGGGAAATTAGCCCCTAGAGCTTCTTCTAACTGGGCTTGGGCTTGATAAAGGTTAAGACGAGCTTCTTTGAGGGTTTGATTATTCTGTCGGGCTAACTCAATCGCTTGTTCTAGCGTAATCGGAGTGACTTCATCAACCTTTACTTCCTCCTCCCGAGTCGGAAGTTGCAAAGGATTAGAACTAGGATTTAAAGTTTCTGGGTTTTCTACCGGCTCTAACGGTTCTTTTTCCTCGTAGCTATCCACCTCGGGATCTAATTCTTCTATCTCTTCTGGGCTTTCTGGAACCTGAGATAAAAGTAAGTTTTCATTTTTTGCTTCTAAGAATGCTGCCGAAACAGGATTAGCTTTTAGGGAGGATTTGTCCGCTACCCTAGAAGTTGCTAAAGAAGCAGTAGCGGTTTCACCAACCCCAAGAACAATCACTGCACCTGCACTCACACCACACACATAACGAAAGAGTTGCATATTAATTTGGTTCCGTTCTTCACTTGCTATTAGGATTGACGAGTCAATCAATCAAGTTAATGTAACATAGATTCTTGATTGCTGATTATTTTGATGGGGCTAATTCAGTTCCCACCAGCCAAATGCTGGACCGATTACCCGTATAGTTAACCAAAATATGGCTAAAAAGGCAATGCCAATCCAAGCACCGCGAGTTGTCCAATTGACAAACCGTTCTGTATCTTTTTTCGTCAATCCTAACCAAGGAAAGATTTTTTTCTCCTGACCGTATTTATCCCCTAAACTCTCTTTGCGTCGTTTTGATTCACCCATGATTCAATGGTTATAAATGCTTTCTCGTTGATTTTATCTTAATTGGGAACACTTTAACGATAGTTTGTCATTTGTAAAGGGACGGGATAATCGGCTTGCTTGAGGGATTCCATGACAGCTTGGAGGTCATCCTTTGATTTACTAGAAACTCGGACGCTATCTCCTTGAATTGAGGCTTGGACTTTCTTAAATTCGTCCTTGATTTTTTTCGTAATCTCTTTGGCTAAGTCTTTGTCGATTCCTCGTTTCAGGGTAATGACTTGACGCACCCGATTCCCACTGGATTGTTCAACTTTCCCATATTCAAAGATTTTCTGGGAGAGTTTCCGTTTCGCTGCTTTATTGCGGAGAATATCGTGAATTGTTTCTAGGGTAAATTCACTGTCTGTGTCGATTGTCAGAGTGTCTTCGGTGAGTTCGAGACTGGTTTGAGAGTCTTTGAGATCGTAACGGTTTTGAATTTCTCGTCGTGCTTGATCGACGGCGTTAACCATCTCTTGATGGTCAAAGTCACTGACGATATCAAAACTATAGTTAGAAGCCATAAACCCAGCAATTAACGCTTACAATATATTACCACGGTATGATCATCGTAACTTAATTTGGAAGGGGATGCTTATGGATATTATTCCAGCGATTGATTTATTAGAGGGAAAGTGTGTGCGGCTCTATCAGGGAGATTATAATCAAGCAGAGGTGTTCAGCGATCGCGCTGTGGAAATCGCCCAAAAATGGGAAAGCCAAGGGGCAACTCGTCTCCATTTAGTGGATTTAGATGGGGCAAAGGCAGGGAAACCCATGAATCAAAGCACCATTGCTGAAATTATAGAAACGGTTTCTATTCCCGTGCAAGTAGGAGGCGGATTGCGCGATCGCGCCAGTATTGCTGAACTCTTTAATTTAGGGGTAAGCAATGCCATTGTGGGAACCATCGCCGTGGAACAACCCCAATTAGTACAAGAACTCTGTCAAGAATTTCCCCAACAAATTACCATTGGCATTGATGCCCGTAATGGCAAAGTGGCAACCCGAGGCTGGCTAGAAACTTCTGAGATTTTAGCAAAAGACCTTGCCCAACAAATGGCAACCCAAGGCGCAGCTGCTATTATTTACACAGATATTTATCGGGATGGGACATTAACCGGCCCCAATTTAGAAGCCCTGCGCGATCTGGCAAAATCTCTCAACATCCCTGTGATTGCCTCAGGAGGCATTAGTTCCGTCACCGATTTGCTTAGTTTACTCGCCCTCGAACCCCAAGGCGTAACAGGGGCTATCTTAGGACGCGCTCTCTACACTAACAAAATTAGTCTTACTGAAGCGGTACAAGCAGTGGGAAATGGACGCTTACAGGATGTTCCGCCTCAGTCTGATTTTTCCACCTTTGCTTAGGCTAAAAATTAGTTTGTTCAATCTCCTACGTATAAATTTTTCAATGGTTTCTATTAAGAAAATGATTAAGCGCTTTCTCCATCAATCGATACAATGAAATTAAAATGTTGAAACTTATAAAATTGAATTGATTATGGCAACCATTGTTGATATAGCGGTTAATAATGATTCTTTTAAAACTTTAGTGGAAGCAGTGAAAGTTGCTGACTTAGTTGAGACTTTAGCTAGTGGGGGCCCTTTTACCGTTTTTGCCCCAACTGACGATGCATTTGCTAAACTTCCTGATGGCACCATTCAAACGCTTGTCCAGAATCCGCCTCAACTGGGGCGAATTTTAACTTATCATGTGCTATCGGGGGCTTATAAGCAAGCTGATTTAGCCGAACTAGAAAGCCTCAATTCTGTAGAAGGATCGCCTTTGAATTTTGATTGTTCTGATAACTTTGAAGTAAAAAATGCAACAGTGATTAGTCCTGATATTGAAGCGGATAATGGCATTATTCATGTTATTGATAATGTTTTATTAATGGGTTAAAAAGAGTTGCTTTGACTTTGACTATTTCTTATACCATGTTTGGAAACTATTGTTACAGTTAAGTGGTAACTGGTAACTGATCACTGGTCACTGATTGCCCCCTACTGTAGCATGACTTCTTAGAAATGGTATTAACTGTGTTGCCGGGTGCTTAAAGCGGTTCATAGATGATGATTGATTGCCAAGTGATTGCTAGCAAATCCACCTTGAAGATGATTCAAATTATCATAAAAAATTACATAATTAAGGTGTAAGCTGCATTAGACTAAGATGAGTCAGATTAAGCAAGAAAAACTTAGTACGGAAGACATTAGCCGTATTATTGAGATGGCTTGGGAAGATGAGGTTCCCTTTGAAGCCATCCGAACTCAATACGGTTTGAAAGAAGAACAGGTGATTGCATTAATGCGAAACCAGCTTAAACACTCTAGCTTTAAAATGTGGCGGCGGCGAGTCACAGGTCGCAAAACCAAGCACGGGAAGAAAAAACAAATTGAACTTTAACGGTAGCTAGATTAAGCGATGTTGAGATCGAGCCACTAATTTATCAAGAGAACTCTGCATAATTTCATATACCTGCTGATAACACGCATCAACATAAGCGCGATCGCGCGCTGCTTCTCGACCAGAACGCTTAAAACGAATTGGAGGGCAAACTTT
>CAZTXK010000117.1:0-7711 GCA_964617275.1 uncultured Dactylococcopsis sp.
ATTAGGAAACGGACAAATATCGGCTAAAGTACAAACCTCACACAAGGGTTGACGGGCTTTACACACCTCGCGCCCATGATAAATTAAGCGAATTGACCAATTTTCCCACTCTGCTTGCGGTAATAGGGCCATCAAGTCTTTCTCAATTTGTTTGGGGTCGCTTTTTTCGGTTAAGCCAAGGCGGTGACTGAGGCGTTTAACGTGGGTATCTACAGTTACTCCAGCATTCACCCCATAAGCATGGGCTAACACCACATTCGCTGTTTTTCGCGCCACTCCGGGCAACTTTAAAAGGTCGCTCATGGTATCGGGAACTTTTCCCCCAAACTCCGAGACAATCATCTCACAAGCCCCCTGAATACTTTTGGCTTTATTGCGATAGAAGCCAGTGGAACGGATGAGAGTTTCAATGTCTTCTCGTTTCGCTTCTGCGATGGCTTTCGCATCAGGAAAACGAGCAAATAAGTTTGGTGTGACCTTATTCACTCGTTCATCAGTACATTGGGCAGAAAGAATAGTTGCTACCAATAATTGGACAGGGGTTTCATAATTCAAGGTACAGGTAGCATTGGGATATAATTCCTTAAGACGGGCGAGAAGGGTTAACGCCCGTTGCGCCTCAGAAGTCGCCATTATTGGAAAAATTCCTGTACTACGCCTAAATTAGCCGTATCCCGAATGACGAGAAATATGGCTAAACCGAGTAAGACGACAACCCCAGTTTGCATAATCCCATCTTGAACTTTCGTGGGAAGGGGTTTCCCGCGAATTCCCTCTAGGAGTAAAAAGACCAGTTGACCGCCATCTAACACGGGTAGGGGAAGAATGTTAATAATCCCTAAGTTGATGCTAATTAAGGCAGCAAACTGATATAAGCTACTAGCATCAGAGCTGGCAATATCAGCACCGACAGCAACAATGGCAACCGGTCCGGCAACTTGTTCGGCTGATTCTTGGAAGTTACTGACCAGTCTTCCCAATCCTTGAAAGGTCAAGCTAAAAATGCGCTGATATTCTTGCGCCCCCTGTGTAAAGGGTTGAAAGAAGTTATCGGGGCGTTCTCGCACCACTTCCCCATTGGGAGAAAGTAACACCCCAATTTTGCCTTTGCCATCGTCTCCCGGTTGGGGGGTAACCGTAAGATTTAAGGTTTCTGCTTCTCGTTTAACGGTGATATCTAAGGGTTTGTTAACTGAGTTTTGGATGGTTTGTTGTAAATTTTGAATCGCTGGTTGACCTTCGCCAAGGGGTTCAGAATTGACGGCAATAATGATATCTTCAGCTTGTAATCCTGCTTTTTTAGCGGGAGAATTTTCCTGTTGGACAATTTCAGGCACTTGAATCCCCGGTTCAAATTGCGGTTGGGGAAGGCCCACAAATGCGGATTGGGCAACTAAAAGGAAATAGGCGAAAATAAAGTTTGCAATTACTCCCGCGCTGATGACAATGGCGCGATCGCCGAGGGGGCGATTTTTCATCAAGTTGGGATCATTGGGTTCAATTTCACTATCGGGATCATCGTCGGGAAAACCGACAAATCCCCCAAGGGGAAACGCACGCACCCCATATTCCACTTCTGATCCTTGATATTTCCATAAAACGGGCCCAAAGCCAATGGAAAATTTGTTGACATGAATCCCTTGCACTCGGGCGGCGGTAAAATGCCCCAGTTCGTGAACAATAATTAAAATCGCCAAAACCGCGATCGCTGCCAATACTGACATAACGCTATAACCAACTATACTAAACATCTATCCCTCTATTTTAACCAGAGGAAAAAGTGAGTTTTTACTCAATCCAGTTTTTTGCCCGTGTAACGGCTTTTTGCCACATTCGGAAGTCATCTTGGGCTTGCTTTTGATGCTTGCTGGGGATAAAACTGCGATCGCGCTTTCGTTTCCCCACTAATTCTTCATAATCATCCCAGAAACCAATGGCTAATCCAGCGCCAAACGCTGCCCCTTGTGCGGTAGCATCAACAATGGCGGGACGTTCTACCGGAATCCCTAAAATATCGGCTTGCAACTCCATGAGGAAGTTATTTTGGGAAGCCCCCCCGTCAACTTTTAAAAGAGAGATGGGGGTATCACTATCTTTATTCATCGCATCCACTACTTCTTTCACCTGAAACGCGATCGATTCTAAAACCGCCCTTACCATGTGTTCTCGTTGCACACCGCCAGTAATGCCTAAAAACGCTCCTCTTGCACTCATATCCCAATGCGGCGCACCTAAGCCGCTTAACGCGGGAACAAAGTAAACCCCATTGCTATTCTCCACTTCACGGGCTAAGGCTTCCGTTTCCTGCGCCGATTTAATTAATTTTAAGCCATCTCGCAACCATTGAATACAAGCCCCTGTAGTGAACATTGCCCCTTCTAGGGCATAATTTGTGATGGGTTTTCCGCCATTGGCTTCACTCCAAGCGACTGTCGAAAGCAGTTGATTGCGCGATCGCGTTAATTCTTGTCCACTTTGAGAAATCAAAAAGCAACCTGTGCCATAAGTACATTTCAGCATTCCTTTTTGATTGCAGCCATGGGCATATAACGCCGCCTGTTGATCCCCAAAAACAGCGCGAATGGGAATTTCTGTCCCTAAAATCTCTTCGTCAATCGCACCAAAATCCCCTAAACTGGGACGAATTTCGGGCATAAAATGACGAGGAATGGTAAACAAATCTAATAACTCAGAATCCCAGTCATGGGTTCCCAAATTCATCAACATGGTACGACTGGCATTGCTTTGATCAGTGGCGTGAACCCGTCTCCCGGTCAAATTCCAGAGAATCCAAGTGTCAATGGTTCCGGCTAACACATGATCTAAATTGACTTCTGGTTTATTTTGTTTCACCCAATCCAAAAGCCAAGCCAACTTACTTGCCGAAAAATAGGCATCTAAAACTAAGCCTGTCGTCTCTTGAATCTTCTCCGCATAGCCTTTTTGGGCTAATTCCCGACACTTTTGGGCAGTGCGTCGATCCTGCCAAACAATCGCCTTATGGAGGGGTTCACCGGTGGTTTTATCCCAGAGTAAGCAAGTTTCTCGTTGCACCGTCAATCCCGCAGCGGCAATTTCTTGAGGGGAAACATTGGCGCTTCTCAACACCTGTTCCATACAGCTACGGGTATCATGCCAAATTTCTAGGGGATCATGTTCCAACCAGCCGGGATGAGGATAGTATTGGGTTAATTCTCCATAAGATTGTCCCACGACTTCTCCATTCTTATCAAAGAGAATCGCACGGTTTCCTGTTGTTCCTAAATCGAGGGAAAGAACGTATTTTTGCTTATTACTCACGGACATTGCTCGCTGATTTCACTGGGTTTAATTTTACCATTTCGGTTTTCCTGATTGTTATTTGTCCTTTGTTGTTTGTCCCTTGTTCTTTGTAAACCAATGACCAATGATGAGTACGGGCGAACGGCTGTTTGCCCCTACTAATGATTAATAACAAATAACCAATAACCAATTAAAAAAAGGCAGGATAAACAAAAGCAAAGGCAGTAGAACTTGGAATAGGAGTTCCGTCCATTTCTTCAACAATAACTGTTTCTAATTGTTCATCCCAACGGGCTTTAATTTGACGACCATTGAATTGAACCGTTTTCTCGCCTACTTCTTTCATTTCGTCATGGGGAAATTGTTTACTCGCACCGCCAAATTCACCGCGAGGAGTCTTATTAGGATTATCCTCCCAAATATAGCTAACAATTGCTTTCGGATGTAACTTTCTTTCCTCTTGATTGCGAACCGGGAAGATTAATTTTTCATTTTGATTATAACTGCCATAGGGATATCCTTGATAATCCCGAGAATACCCCGTCTCTGTAGAGAGAACTTTGCTATCAGGATGTTTTTCTAACCAGTCTCCTAAGGTTGTTTTGACGCTGGGGATACGTTCTAAACTATTATTAACCCTAGGCCCAGCAATTCCTAAGGTCCAAGGTTGGGCATAAAGGCTATTATCAGCGCGATCGTACATCACTAAACAGCTTTGATAGAGTTTTCCAGAAACGCCAAAAGTCGTGTTACCGCGAGTAAAGGTGGCAATGGTGTCGCAAAGGGGACAATAGGTAACACTAACATTAATCCCGCCGATGGTATCATTAACAATTTCATGCCAATTCATAATCCCATAAGGATAGGCTTTAGCTTCCCCATTCATTACCACGCCAATAACGGTTTCATCTTTATCAAAAGGTGTGGTTTCAGCCGTGTCAAATTTGGGATTATCAATACTCGGAATACCATCTTTCGGGGGACCGCCATTCAATAAATTATCTAGATCAATTCGCGCTGTTTCTTCGATACTTTTATTATTTTGCGCTTTGAGATCATCAATTTCTTTGCTTTGATCGTGGAAAATAGAGGTAAGGTGAAAATACTGGAGTTTAAAGTTGTCCCACCCTCCAGCATGAACCACCATCCCCCCTAAAGTGAGACCAATGAGAGAAATTGTACCCAAGCCAATTTTTAAAGGAAGTCTCATGACATTAACCCCGTTTCTAACCTGCCATTTTAATGGTGGTACTTGAGGATGAAATCAAGATAAGTTTAGGGTTAAATCAAAATGAGAATCCTTTAGATTAAATTGGTTATTCGTTATTGGTTATTCGTTATTTGTTCATTTATCACTGGTCACTGGTCACTGATCACTGGTCACTGTTTTACAAAGGACAAACAACTAGAGAGTCGTATAACCTAACATTCCTCTTAAGGTAAACACCAGTAAGAAAAAGCCGCTGATGATGATGCCGATTAAAGCAGTGGCGGTGACAGGACGGTTGAATAAGGGTTTAATCCGTTGAAATAGGGCAAAGAAGATGCCTAAACTAAAACTGATTAAATAACGGGGATAACGGGAAACATTTTGGAAAAAATCTTGCATAGCGATTTCTTGGCTTACTAACGCTTTCTTCTCTATTTTAAGCAAGAAAGTCGTTGTCATTGTCTCCAAAATGTTGAAACCCACCCCTAGAAATTAGGGTTTTCAGACAGATAGTTCTAGTTTGAATCACTAAGATCAATAGTAAGTAAGCTATAAAAAACTTTATGAATGCTGTTACAGGAGGTTATTGAATATGCAACCAACCAATCCTAATCAATTTACAGAAAAGGCGTGGGAAGCCATTGTGCGGCTTCCAGACTTGGCGAAACAAAACCAGCAACAACAAATCGAAAGTGAACACTTGCTGAAGTCGTTGCTGGAACAGGAAGGGTTAGCCACCAGTGTCTTTAGCAAAGCAGGGGTGGATACCCAAAGAATGCGCGATCGCGCTGATGAGTTTATTTCTAGACAACCGAAAATCTCTAATACTGGGGGATCAATCTATCTCGGCAGAAGTTTGGATTCCCTCTTCGATCGCGCTGAGAACTATCGCAAAAACCTTGAAGACGAATATATCTCCATTGAACACCTCATTCTGGCTTTTGCCAAAGATGATCGCTTTGGGAAAGGGCTTTATAAGGAATTTGGACTTAATGAAGACAAGCTGAAAGACATCATCACAGAAATCCGAGGATCGCAAAAAGTGACCGATCAAAACCCAGAAGGGAAATATGAAGCATTAGAAAAATATGGACGGGATTTAACCGAATGGGCGCGTCAAGGGAAACTTGACCCTGTAATTGGGCGCGATGATGAAATCCGCCGTACCGTGCAAATTTTATCCCGTCGGACGAAAAATAACCCTGTGTTAATTGGGGAACCCGGTGTCGGAAAAACTGCCATTGTGGAAGGATTAGCCCAACGCATTGTCAGTCGGGATGTGCCGGAATCTTTGCGCGATCGGCGTTTAATTTCCCTTGATATGGGCGCATTAGTCGCCGGGGCAAAATATCGCGGTGAATTTGAAGAACGCCTGAAAGCAGTTCTCAAAGAAGTTACCGATGCCGAAGGGCAAATCATCATGTTCATTGATGAGATTCACACAGTCGTTGGTGCCGGAGCAACCCAAGGGGCGATGGATGCCGGTAACTTACTGAAACCGATGTTAGCACGGGGAGAATTGCGCTGTATCGGGGCAACCACTCTTGATGAGTTTCGGCAAAATATCGAGAAAGATGCGGCTCTCGAACGGCGATTCCAAGCGGTTTATGTGGATGAACCGAACGTTACCGATACCACCTCGATTTTACGGGGATTAAAAGAACGCTACGAAGTCCATCACGGGGTCAAAATTTCCGACCGTTGCTTAGTCGCGGCTGCCATGTTGTCCGATCGCTATATCAGTGACAGATTTCTCCCCGACAAAGCCATTGACTTGGTGGATGAGGCGGCGGCGAAGCTAAAAATGGAGATTACTTCTAAACCCGAGGAATTGGACGAAATCGAGCGTAAAGTCCTGCAATTGGAAATGGAACGCCTCTCTTTAGAAAAAGAAGAGGATACTGCTTCTCAAGAACGCCTGGAAACCCTCGATAAAGAACTCGCGGATCTCAAAGAAGAACAAGACGAACTCAACGCCCAATGGCAATCGGAAAAAGAAGTCATTGACGAAATTCGCAGCATCAAGGAAACCGTTGATCAAGTCAATATCGAAATCCAACAAGCCGAACGGGATTATGATCTCAATCGGGCAGCAGAATTGCGCTATGGTCGTCTCACAGAATTGCAACGGCAGCGTCAAGAAGCCGAAGAGAAGTTAGAACAGATGCAAAGCAGTGGGCGAACCCTATTACGAGAAGAGGTAGCCGAAGCTGATGTTGCTGAGATTATCTCCAAGTGGACAGGCATTCCCATCAGTAAATTAATGGCTTCGGAGAAAGAAAAACTGCTGCACCTAGAAGAAGAATTGCATCAGCGGGTCATTGGGCAAAATGAAGCGGTTACAGCCGTTGCCGATGCCATACAGCGATCGCGCGCCGGTTTAGCGGATCCCAATCGCCCGACTTCCAGCTTTATTTTCCTTGGGCCGACGGGAGTGGGTAAAACTGAATTAGCCAAAGCCCTCGCGTCTAATCTCTTTGACACGGAAAGTGCCTTGGTACGGGTAGATATGTCCGAATACATGGAAAAACACTCAGTTTCCCGTCTCATTGGCGCACCCCCAGGATATGTGGGCTATGAAGAAGGGGGACAACTCACCGAACCCATCCGCCGTCGCCCTTATGCTGTGATTCTCTTTGATGAAATCGAAAAAGCCCATCCTGATGTCTTTAACATCATGTTACAAATCCTTGATGATGGTCGTCTCACTGATGCCCAAGGGCGCAATGTCGATTTCAAAAACACCATTATCATTATGACCAGTAATATTGGCTCAGACTTGATTCTGGATGTGTCGGGAGATGACTCGCGGTATGACGAAATGCGCGATCGCGTTATGAATGCCATGCGAGATAACTTCCGCCCTGAATTTCTCAACCGCATTGATGAAATGATCATCTTCCACGCCTTACAACGGGATGAGTTACGGCAAATTGTCCGCTTACAAACCCAATACCTCGAAGATCGTCTCAGCGAACAAAAACTGTCTCTCAAACTCTCGGAAGAAGCATTAGACTTCCTCGCCGAGGTTGGATATGATCCTGTCTATGGGGCGCGACCGTTACGCCGTGCTGTGCAGCGTTATCTCGAAACCCCCATTGCTAAGTCCTTACTCAGAGGAGAATTTAGCGAAGGAGATACCATCTTTGCTGATGTCTCCGATGAGCGCCTTTCCTTAAAACGACTGCCTGATGTGAATGCGGGATTGATGTCAGCAGA
>CAZTXK010000118.1:0-7636 GCA_964617275.1 uncultured Dactylococcopsis sp.
CCTAAAATTTCTCCAGGGGTGGGAATCGAAAGATGATCTAAACTTTGGGCTTCGTCATACGTCCAAATCAGTCGCCGTTGTTGCGGTTGGGTAGGATGAACCGGGCGCAGGGCTTGATAGGCGAGTTGGTAAAAGGGTTGTTTGTGGTGTCGCTCAACGGTATCGTCAACTAATAGGTCTTGTCCTTCATCAATGAGAATTGCCTCAAAAATTTGGGGGATGGTAGTTTCTCTTAATAGGTGATCACAAGCTAGCGCGATCGCGCTTTGAGGTTGGTAACGATGGGGAGTGGGAATATCTTGTACAGTTAGTGGGGAAACGCCGGCTGCCTCACACATTACCCGATAGAATCCCGGTTGCGTTTTTGCCCCCCACGCATGAAGAATCCGCAATTTTGAGGTTTTAGGGTTAAACTCGGTTTTTGCCTCGCCAAAGCGATGTAAATAGTGACTGATGTAATGAATAATAACGGGGTAGAGGCTACGAGAAAAAAACACAAGGGCGATATCCCAGTGGGGATGTTTCAGGTGCATTTGTACCGCTTTTTGGCATAAAACTGCTGTTTTTCCAGACCCAGCAATCCCTCGAATCCGTTGACACCCTGGGGGAATTTGTTTGCCTATTTTCTCCTGTTGCTGATCAAATTCGGAAATGTGTTGATAGAGTTTTTGTAACACTTTACCGCGCGTTTCTGGGGCAGAAAGAACGGGATAAGTGGCTTTTTGATGCAGTGGGGTTCCACTAATGACGGAGAGTAATAATTGCCATTGTTTGTCGCTTAACTCATTGCCTTGATATCGAGGAACAGTGGTTTCTATTTTGGTTAATAAATCAGAGAAAGAAACCAGATCATCCTGTAATAAAAGGGGAGGATTACTGGGGAGACGATGAAAGCCTCTACTTTCCCAATCTTGTTTGGTAATATTGGGAAGGGCAACTAAAATTCGGCTGGTAATTTGATCTTTTAAATCAGGTTCTTGATAACAGTAAGATAAGAGAGAAGAAAGCTGATTTTCTGCTTGTTGGTAAGGATTGCCACTACTGGTGTAGAAGTTTTGATATTGCCAAAGATGCCCCGTAATTTGTTGAATTTGATTAATAATAAGGGCTTTAACTTCAATAATAATAATCCCGAAAGCGCGATCGAGCAGTAAAATATCGGGTTCTTTACGAAAATTCCCGACCTGTGAGAAAATAGGGTAACGCCAATAACCAACGCAAGCGCGATCGGCAAATGCTTGTTGAACCTGATCCCAAACTTGTTTTTCTGCACTTGCCCCTGCTTGCTTAATCGGTTCCGTGGCAATAAACCGAGCCTTCATTCTTTCTGCTTCAACTGTTGCTTAATATATTGAACAATTTGTCCCATTTGTTGCTGATTTTTCTGCTGTAATGATTCAACAGCTTGCCGAACATCGTTTAAGTTATCAGTTAACCCTCGCACTTGATTAAATAACGCCTCGCTGGTTTTCTTAAGACTATCAAATTCATTTTGTAAGGGAGTGATTACCGCTGTTTCTAAGGTATCAATTCGCTGTTCTAAGTATTGAATATAGGCATATAAATCTTCGGAATCTTCTGCTTTACTCGCCGCTTGATCATCTCTAGATTGTTTAACTTCTGCTTCTAACTTTTCAATGCGTTCCCATAATTCTTGATTGTCTTTATTATTAGAGTCCTTAACTGTGTCTTGTTCGAGATACTCATCAATCCAAGTCTTGATTAACTCACTCATGGATAAACCATCAGCTTTAACTTTTTGCTGAAAAGCCTCTCGTTTTTCCGAATCAATTTGAATGCTAATGCTTTTCTTGGTCATTTTTTATACAGAATATTCATAGAATTAATGTTTTATTGTAAAATTAGCTTTGTTTGTGTGAGGTATATCAATGTTATTTCCCTTTGGAAAATCCCGTTTCCCTGTAAGATTAAGAAAAATTCCTAGGTTACTCTGGCTCTGTCTTCCCCTGTCGGTGGTGATTTTTCTGTTATTGCAGACAGCAGTAGCAGCCCAAGAAATAGAAGAACTAACCCCAGAAACCATCAAGGGAATTATTGATACCATTTGGGTGTTAATTGCTGCTATTCTTGTCATTTTTATGAATGCTGGGTTTGGAATGCTAGAAACAGGCTTTTGTCGCCAGAAAAACGCGGTTAGCATTCTTTCCAAAAATTTAATTGTTTTTGCCCTAGCCACCATAGCATATTTTGCCTTTGGCTTTTCTTTTATGTTTGCCGATGGTAGCCCTGTTATTGGCTTTAGCGGTTGGCTTCTTAGTGGCGATGGGGAAATTTATGGGCTGAATCCCTTTCCAGAGGGTTTACCCGTGACAGTCTTTTTCTTATTCCAAGTTGCCTTTGCTGGTACGGCTGCCACTATTGTATCGGGGGCAGTAGCAGAACGGATTAAGTTTAGAAGTTTTATGATCTTTAGCTTTCTCCTTGTGGCGTTTGCCTATCCCATAACCGGACATTGGGTTTGGAGTGAAAGTGGTTGGTTAGCAGAGTTGGGCTTTGCTGACTTTGCCGGTTCCACGGTAGTTCACTCCGTTGGCGGTTGGGCTGCCTTAGTGGGGGCTTATTTACTCGGGCCCCGTGAAGGCAAGTATCTAGAAGATGGAAGCATGACGGGGATTCCGCCGCATAATATGAGTATTGCCACTTTAGGGGGGCTCATTTTATGGATTGGTTGGTTTGGCTTTAACCCGGGATCGGAATTAGAGGCGAATTTAGATGTGCCGTATATTGCGGTAACAACAAATCTGGCAGCAGCAAGTGGCGCGATCGCGGCAACAATTGCAGTTTGGCTACGGTTTGGACTCCCGGATCTCTCCATGATTATTAATGGAGTATTAGCCGGCTTAGTTGCCATTACTGCCAGTTGCGATGGCGTGAGTTATATTGGGGCAATTATCATCGGTGCGGTTGCTGGTATTCTCATTGTATTTGCTGTTCCCATCTTTGATCGCCTCAAAATTGATGATCCGGTGGGCGCAATTTCGGTTCACCTGATTAATGGCATTTGGGGAACTCTCGCTGTGGGAATTTTTCATCAAGAGTTAGCCAGTGTGGGTCAATTTTTTACCCAACTTTTAGGGATTGTTGCGATAGGAATTTATACGGTTATTCTTGCCACGGTTTTCTGGTTAGCCATTAAATTCTCGGTAGGGCTGCGAGTTGATTCTGCCGAGGAAGAAGAAGGCTTAGACATTGGGGAACATGGGATGGAAGCCTATAGTGGCTTTGTCCAAATCGACGATTTAACCTTAGATGAATAAGGGAACTAAGATTAAAAATAAAGACTCAAACGTGAAATAAAAAATTATGCAACTCCAACTGCAGCAAATTATCGTTCCTCCTGGTCAACAACTTCTTATGCGTGATGTGAGTTGGGAAATGTATGAACAACTACTGGAAGAATACGGAGAAAAATCGCGATCGCGCATTAATTATAGTCAAGGAGTTCTAGAAATCATAGTTCCTTTACCGGAACACGAAGCAGATAAAGTTATAATTGGGGACTTGGTGAAGATTCTTCTTGAAGAATGGGATCAAGAGTTTTGGAGTTTAGCCTCAACTACCTTTAAAAGTCAAAGCATGCAACGGGGATTAGAAGCAGATGACTGTTTTTATATTGAAAATGAAGCAGCAATTCGCGGAAAAAAGCGTATTGATCTAGACATTGATCCACCTCCCGATTTAGCTCTAGAAATTGATATTACGAACCGCACTCACCTTGATAATTATCAAGTCTTAGGGGTCAAGGAATTATGGCGATTTAATGGAAGAAACTTAGAAATTAATTGCTTGCAAGGAGACGAGTATATCCAAGTAGAAGAGAGTCCTCATTTTCCCAATTTACCCTTACGGGAAATTATTCCACTGTATCTGGAACGTAGCAAAACTGAGGGTAGAAATAAAGTGATGAAAGCCTTTCGGAATTGGGTTAGAAATTGTATTACAAACGACGAAGGACAAATATAGCAATATGATCTCATTTGTAAAAAGTAACTTAATTTCAGATCCCCCCTCACCCCCCTTAATAAGGGGGGAATTAAAGGGGGGATCAAGTGCAGAAATTTACAATTGATTTAGGATTGCTATATGGTATTACTTCATATCCCCAATGGCTTGTTTTGCCATCCCCGCGATCGCGCTATCCGTTGCTTTCGGGAGATGATAATAGTTCCCTCCGGCAGCCTTGGCTAACTCCTTGGCAAACCCTGTGGAAACAAACTTATTCTCCGTATCAATAACCAATAATTTCACTCCGATCGCGCGAATTTTTCCTGCAATTTCTAACAACTCTTCCTTAATATTGGGCTTTTCTTCTGGTAAAGGTTCCCCCAGCGATCGCGCTAAGGGAATATTTCCCCGTCCATCGGTAATCGCCACTAAAATTACTTGTCCCACATCTCCAGACATTTGAGCATTCATTCCCACATGAACCGCCTGAGTTAAGCCATGGGCTAAAGGAGAACCGCCACCACAGGGCAATTTTTCTAAACGATTCCGCGCCATAGCAATGGAACGAGTCGGCGGCAATAATACCTCCGCTTGTTCCCCACGGAAGGGAATCAACGCCACTTGATCGCGATTTTCATACGCCTCTGTCAACAGTTTTAAAACTGCCCCTTTCGCCGACTGCATCCGATTTAACGCCATTGATCCCGACGCATCGACTAAAAAGACCACCAACGCGCCAGCCTTCCGCGCTAGGCGTTTTGAGCGCATATCACTTTCTTCCACAATCACGCGCCGATCTGGATACCGAAGTCGTCGCGCTTTTTGGTAAGGGGCAGCCGCTCTTAACGTCGCATCCACCGCAATTCGTTTCACTTTCCCTTTCGGAAGCATGGGTTTGACATAGCGTCCCCGTTCATCAGAGAAAATCAAACCGCGACTTCCCGAAGTTCCCTGCTGTTGCGCCATCTGAGAAAAATACAGCACCGTGGGATCCATAATTACCCCTTCCGAATCAAACACAAACTCTTCAGGAATTTGCGGCGCTTCTTGTTCCTCATCCTCTTCTCCCTCATCATTTTGTCCCTCATCATCTTGGGGAGACTCTTCAACTTCTTCCTGACTTTCTTGACTCTCAGGCGGTTGTTCAGGTTCCGATTGATCTTGGGGGGAATTATCCTCTTGAGGTTGTTCTTGATTTTGATCCTGATTGTTATCCTCGGGTTGATTTTCAGGAGGTGGCGGTTCTTGTTCATCCGGGGGACTTTGCGCCACTGTGGAACGGGGAACAATCACTAATTCCACCGCCCGACGTAAATCATCTCCCACCACTTCCTTACGCCCATCTAACGCCGCGGCTGCTTTGGCAACTCTCACCGCAAACAATTCCGCGCGATGCCCTTGTACCACTCCTCTTACCGCTTCTTCTACCAAATAATTAATTTGTTCTGGGGAAATCGTCACCTCTTTCAGCCATTCCCGCGCCAGAATAATATCCGTGCGTAACCCCTCTAAATCTTCCTCATATTGCTGGAGAAACTCATTTTGGGAGCTAGCAAAGCCAATGGCTTGTTCTACGGCTTGCACTCTTTGGTCTAACGCTAATACCCCATCTGCTGAAAGCGTAACCGCAATCCGATCTAATAAATGCTCTCGCAGTGGCTTCTCTTCAGGATTATAGGTTGCAATCAGAAGGGGCTTGCAAGGATGTTGGAAACTAATCCCTTCCCGTTCAATAATATTCCGTCCTTCGGTTAAGACAGATAATAACTGATTGACAATTTGGTCATCAAGGAGATTAATGTCATCAATGTAGAGAACCCCGCGATGGGCTTGGGCTAGCAGCCCCGGTTGGAAAACCGTTTTCCCTTCTCGCACAGACTTTTCGACATCCACTGATCCCAGTAACCGATCTTCTGTTACACCAAGGGGAATTTGCACAAAGGGAGCGCGAATCACCTCACTGGGAATTTCTGTTGTATCTCCATAGAGTTTAAATGTCTCATCATCCCATTCTTCAGGATTCTGGGGATCACAGTTAGCGATGGAATCTTTAACAATTTCAATCGGCGGCAATAGGGAATGAATCGCCCGCGCCATAACCGATTTAGCTGTCCCGCGTTTGCCAGAAATAGCAATGCCCCCGAGTTTGGGGTCAACTGCACCGAGTAGTAACGCCAGCTTGATGGCTTCTTGTCCGACAACTGCGGTCAGGGGAAAAGTATAGTTGGTAGAAGAAGTGGTTAGAGTAGTCATACTCCCTATTTTGGCAAATTTTCCGCAATTTGTTAAGTAGGGCGATCAACAAAGATTTCTTGCCCTCATGCTAACAGCAAGAACCCGATTCTTATATGAAAGTGCTACCTTACTAGAGGGCGAACGATGGGATTTGAACCCACGAATGGCGGAACCACAATCCGCTGCCTTAACCACTTGGCCACGCTCGCCATGACGTATCTGGATTACAGTATTTTATCTTAACATGGTAATTACAGAAAACTCAACCCCGCATGGAGGTTCTTTATGAAACTCAAATCTTGGAAACTTAGCGCAATTATCGGTGGCATTGCTGTTATTGGTGTTGGAGGCGCGATGGCTGCCACTAACCCCAGTCGTGCCTCTTACAAAAATTATGCCGCAGAAAAAATGACTACCCACCTTAAAAAGGAAGTTTGTTCTGATGCCCCAGACATTCTACAAGGCTCATGTGCTAGTTTAGTCGATGTGGGAAGGGGCCCCATGAAAGACATGATTGATAATTCCACCGAAAGGCATAATTATATTTTTTTCAGTATCTATGAAACAAATCTAAATCTACCCAATGTGCCAGGAGTTCAAAGTTATCGGTTCAAAACTATCGGTATTTTCCAAAATTTATGGGTATATGAAAGTCAAGAACAAAAGTAAGTATTTTTTAAATTAGAATTTCTTCGATTTCAGAGGGTTGAAAATTATTTGATTCCTGACACCGTTCACAAGCAACATTAAAAGGGCATTTAAGGCAGTAGGTTTGACTTTGACTTGCCTCGACTTTCGGGAAAGGTTGCTGGTTATTTTGATATTGATGCCAATAATTACTTAACTGATTCAGCAATTGTGTTAACTCCTTCTCGGTAGTTTCATGTTGCTTTTGGCTATAGGAAAAAGTTACCGAGGTAGGTTGATGGGGAACTTTAATAAACCAGTAAGTAAAGGTAATATTCTCGGGAAAATAAGAAGAAGTTTTTGCTAACAAATAAAGATATAAACGAGTTTGCCAATTATTGGCTAATGTTTCTTCTTTAGGGGGTTTAGGATAAGTCTTCCAGTCGATAATTTGGGCTTTATTTTTACTTAAAATTAGTAAGTCGTAGATTCCTGTTAATAAAAAGTTGCCATGGAGAAGGGTGCGTCGATCTTCGGGATAGCGAGAGGTTTCAGGTTGAGGATAGATAATGGTGGGGGCGGCTGCCGCGATCGCGCTAAAAGACTCTTGTAAGGCTTGATCTGTTGCTAAAATGTCATCAACGGGAACACCTAACTCTCGTTGCTGCATAAAACGGTGAAACCGATTCCCTAAACTTAAATTAGTTTGCTGTTGAGTGGTACAAGGAGAGGAAAATTGATCGAGATAAATATGCTGAAACTTTCGTGGGCAAGTGGCAAATAAGTTTAAGTGATTTTGAGATAAGCG
>CAZTXK010000119.1:0-7609 GCA_964617275.1 uncultured Dactylococcopsis sp.
TCAATAATCTTGACAATCCGAGATGCGGAGTGACCATCGCCAAAAGGATTCATTGCCATCGCCATGCGTTGATAAACTTGAGTATCTTCTAATAACTCACTTGCCACTGTGAGGATATTGAGGGCGTTGGTTCCCACTAACCGCGCAGTTCCCGCATTAACTGCCTCGGTACGTTCTGTATTTTCTCGTAAGACTAAAACCGGTTTGCCTAAACTTGGGGCTTCTTCTTGTAACCCCCCTGAGTCAGTTAATAATAAATAACAACGTTGCATCGCTCCCACTAACTCCGAATAGTCTAAGGGTTCCGTTAAAAAAACTCGGGGATGATGCCCTAACGTGGCTTTAATGGGATTCCGAACTTTGGGATTACGATGTAACGGGAGTAATAAAGCGGTATCAGGAAATTTGTCCAAAACCAGTTGAAACCCTTCAATAATATCGGTTAACGGTTCTCCCCAATTTTCGCGGCGGTGAACCGTTGCTAATAAGACGCGGTACTGTTCCCAATCTAAATTCGGAATGTTACAGGGGGGATGACGTTGCGCCATATTTAGTAAGGAATCAATGACGGTATTTCCAGTGAGATGAATTTCTCCAATGACACCAGAACGTTCTAAATTGTTCACCGCTGCTTGGGTGGGGGCAAAATTGAGTTGGGCAAGTTGACCAATGAGGCGACGGTTGGCTTCTTCGGGATACGGGTTATAAAGATGGTGGGAACGTAGCCCTGCTTCTACGTGGGCAATGGGAATTTGTTGATAAAAGGCCGCAAGAGTAGCAGCAAAAGCAGTGGTGGTATCCCCTTGAATAATGACTAAATCAGGACTGAGTTCAGAAAAGAGTTGTTCTAAGCCTTTAAGGCTGCGACAAGTAATATCACTCAGAGTTTGCCCCGCCTGCATGATTTGTAAGTCTTGATCGGGCTGCAGATCAAACAACTCCATGACTTGCGCTACCATTTCTCGATGTTGTCCAGTGAGAATGACTGACGGCTCTAGCAAAAGAGATTGCTGGCATTTTTTAATCACCGGGGCGAGTTTAATTGCTTCTGGGCGCGTTCCCAAAGTAATCCCAACTTTGTAGCGAGAACTATTCATTATTTTCCCCCACCGAAATTAAAGAGAAGGGAGACGAGGAAAGGTTGGCAACTGTGTCGATAGCAGGGAAATGGAGCATAAGTAAAATTTTATCCCAAAGCTCTACTGACGGATTTTACCAAATCGCCGATCGCGCTGTTGAAATGCTTGTAACGCCTGATGAAAAGAACTGCGATCAAAATCTGGCCAAAGGGTATCAGTGACATAGATTTCGGCATAGGCAAGTTGCCACAATAAGAAATTACTAATCCGCATTTCGCCACTGGTACGAATTAATAAATCAGGATCAGGGATATTGGCAGTATAGAGGTTTTCTCGAAATAACGATTCATCAATTTGATCGGGTTGAATTTCCCCGTTTTGTACCTGTTGCGCGATCGCGCGACAAGCCCTCAAAATCTCCTGTCTTCCCCCGTAATTGGTTGCCACAGTAAATTCAATCCCCTGATTGTCTCTAGTTTTGTCCATCGCCTCAGCAATTTCTGCTTGTAACGAATCTGGAAGGGCAGCTAAGTTTCCCACAAAGCGAATCCGCACCTGTTCGGTCATCATTTCACCCAACTCCTGACGCAACACCCGCTCAAACAAGGTCATTAAAAAGGTTACCTCTTCTTCCGGTCGCCCCCAATTTTCCGTAGAGAAGGCATAAGCCGTTAACCTAGGGACTCCCCAATCCCGACAACACCGCAGCAACTCTTTCAGCGTATCGACTCCTTTCCGATGTCCCATCACCCGAGGATAGCCACGTTGTTTTGCCCAGCGACCATTACCATCCATAATGACTGCCACTTGTTGGGGAAGGCGATTTTGATCTAAGTCGGAAGGAAGTTGTTGTAATTCAGATGGCATCGGCTATTTTTTGCGATTAGAGTTTGATTTCGATGATAAAAAATTGACACTTTTGGTGAAAATCGCTTTTCCTTGAGAGCTAATTTCACGGGTTAAGCGACTAAAATCTTGGGCAACCGTTTCCCGTTCCACAGCAGGAGCAAACCTTAATTCTAACAGTTCTCTCAGGCGACTTCTAGTTAAGGGTCGTTGTAAATTTCCTTGTTCGGCTAAAGAAATTGATCCCGTTTCTTCGGAAACAATAATACATAAACAATCTGATACCCGTTCAGTAATCCCAATGGCTGCCCGATGGCGGGTTCCCAATTGACGAGACAAACTTTTCTCGGTTAAGGGTAAAATAACAGAAGCTGCCATCACTCGTGATCCCCTCAAAACTACAGCCCCATCATGTAAGACAGTTGTCGTTTGAAATAGCGTTTGAATTAACTCACTCGATATTTCTGCATCTAAGATCACCCCCTCATTTCTATATTCCCTTGGATCAATGGGTTCATTGGTTTCCAATAACAGTAACGCTCCAATTCGCTTTTGCGATAATTCTCGCACAGCATCTAAAATTTGATCCAAAACATTATCGGGCTGGAGCTTATCTTTACTAGAAGAAGGAAATAATTCTTGCACTTCCCCGCGCCCTAATTGTTCTAAAAAACGCCGAAACTCTGACTGTAAAATAACCACCATTCCCACTGAAGCCCCCATTAACATTTTTTCCACTACCATTGGCAAAACCGTTAATTCTAGCCACTCACCGAGATAAAAAAGTGCTAGGAGACCACCAGCGAAAATAATAAAACCTTGAATGACCCAGCGAGGGCGAGTTTTTGCTTCTCCTAAAGCGCGAATTGCCAAATAAACTAAAGCAAAGGCTAAGGAAAGATCAAGGAACGGAATCGACCAATTAGGAAGCCAAGAAAGAAGATGGGATAAGCCTTGGGAGGGCATTATGGGTTAGACAGACGAAATTGGACAAAGTTAGTTATTAGGGGGATCTGAGTTATTGGTTTGCGCTCAGTCTTGCGGGTAAGCGATCCTGAGCGATTAAATCTTGATAAGTTTCACGGTCAATTATGACATCAGCATTTCCCTCATGAACTAAAACCATAGCCGGACGTAAGAGACGATTATAATTAGATGCCATACTATAACCGTATGCACCGGTACTCATTACAACAAGGGTATCGCCAGCAGTAGTCGGAGGAAGCAGAGCTTCTTGTATTAAAACATCTCCAGACTCACAATGTTTACCCGCAACAGTGACAGTTTGGGTTGCATTTGCTGACATTTGACTTGCCAGCAGCGATCGATATACTGATTCATAAGTAATGGGACGGGCATTATCAGACATTCCCCCATCCACGGCAATATAGGTGCGGGTTTCAGGAACAATTTTCTGGGATCCAACGGTATAAGCCGTAACACCAGTGGTTCCGACTAGGGAGCGTCCGGGTTCACAAATCAGTTTCGGCAAAGCTATCTCAGCCTCTTGACAAGCTGCTTCTACTGCTTTTGCCACTGCTTGCGTCCATTCCCCAATACTCGGGGGATCATCGGCTTCTGTGTAGCGAATGCCTAACCCACCGCCGACATTTAATTCTCGAACGGGTAAGCCCAAATCCATTGCTTGTTTTAACCAATCCACTAAAACGGAGGCTAAATCTTGATGGGGTTGGCGTTCAAAAATTTGGGAGCCAATATGAGCGTGGAGTCCCACAAAATCTAAATTGGGGGTTTGTTGGAGAAATTGAAAAACTTCTTGCACTTGATTGGGATCAAATCCAAACTTACTATCAAGGTGTCCCGTGCGAATATACTCATGGGTATGGCATTCAATCCCTGGGGTAACCCGTAACATCACTTTTGGGGATTTCTCGGAAGCCAATTCCGCTAAAATTTTCAGTTCTAGCCAGTTATCTGCGACAATGGTGCAGCCACAGTCGATGGCTTCTTGGAGTTCCTGACGGGATTTATTATTGCCATGCAAGTAAATTTTCTCAGGAGAAACCCCTGCTTGTCGCGCTGTATAAAGTTCTCCTCCCGAAGCTACATCAATTCCTAATCCTTCGCTTGCTACGAGAGCGCAAATTCCGAGACAGTTGAGGGCTTTCGAGGCATAGATCACTAACGAATCGCCGGAATAATGATTGACCAATCCTTCTCGATATTGACGACAGGCGGTGCGAATACTGTGTTCATCCATAATGTAGAGAGGCGAACCAAACATTTCCACCAGTTCAGTGACATCACAGCCCCCAATTTCTAGATGATCTTGACTGTTTACTTTTGCCGTGAGGGGGAGTAACGATTGATTGGGAGAGTTAGCAATCTCTTGGAGAAAGTGGCTTCCTGTGGGCTGTTGAGTTGTTTCTGTTAAGACCATGCTTGCGTATTCTCGAAATTAAGACAATGATAATTCCATTATCGCTATTGATGGGTAACAAAGCAAAAAGGATCACTAATTAACAAGATAACTTACTGACAAGTGCAAATCACCCTGCTAATCAGTGATCCTCTCTCTAATGGAGAATATTAAAGGAATATCGGAAAGTTATTTAAAGCGACGATAAGGAACTTTGTTGTCGTAATCAATGTTCATCGCAGAAACTTTCGATGGGACGGGGTTACCTTGCGCGCTGCTCAAACTGCGAGCCGTATTGAGGTACAAGCGAGGATCCCCTGCCTTGGGCTTTTTCTCTTGTGCTGTAAAACGACGCACCTCGTTTTGCCAAACAATTTGAGGGAAGCCTAATTGCTGACGGTAGTAGGGACCATAACGAGGGGTTTTAAGATTAAAGGGCATTTCGCCGCCATCTTTTTGAGGAAGAACCCGTCGCCGTTGATAGGGAACGGTATCTTCGCCAAAGTTGTTGAGATACTCTTCAGAGTTAAGTAAATCTTCAATGAAGCCATTAACCCCTTTGGTGGCAACAACAATGGACCAAGCGATTTTTTCTTGATCGTTGTAAACATCTCGCCCGAGGGCGCGTTGAACGCAGAGTTCCACAAAGCGATAGTTGCTATTGGGTTCGTAGTTCATGCGCCAGAAGGAATCGGAGGTCATTAAGCCTCGGATAAAGTCTCTGATGCTGATTTGACCATAGCGGAGTTGCGATTCGAGCAAACTTTGACGGTTACTGTTGAGCAGTTGGTGTTCGCTAAAAATCTGCCGATACGCCGCCCAAATAATGGATTGCACATCATCCTCAGAGTCCATCATGGCTGAGGTAGTTTTCAATTGTTCTTCCCCGGGGATTTCATATCCTTCTACGCGCTGATTTTGGCTAGAAGGGACATAGTTCAACAAAGGTAAGGACATAGTTGAACCTCCTTATAATAAATTTTTCAAAAGTTTACCCTTGATGATACGTTACTTTGGGGGCAAAAGCTCAGAAATCTTATAACTTCTTACCAATTGCTTACGAGTAGCCTAAGCCCAGTTCTTGTCGCAGAAGGCGAATTGACTCGGTGCTGATATAGTTATCACTACAGATCACGTCGGGACGACGGATTAAGTCTTCTGACATTTTGTTGACAACTTGCTTAACTTGTGGATAGCTTGATTGGTCGCAGATAATCGTTTGCGCCGAGCGAACAATGGCTTTCAGTTTGCTATAGTCACTGGCTTGGGCTGCCATGACCAAAATTTCTTCCCCTCGTAAGCTGTAAATGATGCGTTCGGCGGCTTCAAGGAAACGGGAACTTAGGGTGACAATCCCGAGACAGCTGTTGCTTTTAAGATTGGTGATGATTTTCATTTCTTCGGCGTAGGTATTGATATCAACGGGAATTACTCGTGCTGACTTGGAAGCCGCGATCGCGTCGGCATCTTTGATGTAATATCTGCTTGTTACCACAGTAGCTGAATCCGTTTCTTCTAAAACTTCAGCTAATTGTTCTAAGGGAACTAACTGGGTGGGAATCCCTAACATGGGTTCAATGTCTTGCAAAATCATTTTTCCCGCCCCAATATCGCCCTGAGGTGCAGTAACTAAGACTTGGGCGCTGCATTGCAATCGCCAGTTGATTTCTGAAAGAAAAATTTCTCTTACTTGTTGTAGGGAACAGCCTAAACCAAGCAATTCATTAATTCCATCTTGTACAATTTGATAAGCCGTCTCTGGAATCTCCTCAGTTCCTGCGATGGTTTGAGCTGTGGTATATTTTTTCCCGCCTTCGTGACCCTGAGCTTTGACATAAATGCCTGAACCAGCTATGGATTCCACTAATCCTGTGTCTTCTAGTTGACGATAGACTTTGCTAATCGTATTACGGTGTAACCCTGTCATCATGGCAAGTTGACGGGTGCTGGGAAGGCGATAGCCGGGGGGATATTGTCGAGACGCGATCGCGAATTGAATTTGATCAAACAGTTGTTTGGAGGCTGGAATTTCGCTTTCCAGTTTAATATGAAATTTCACCATTTTCCGAACGCCTCCTTTTGTGTCTTTTATAGTTTAAGAGATCGACGCTAATTTCAAGATCAGGGTTGCATAATTTAAATGATAATGCTTTAATAGAAAAGCTGAGAGGAAATTAGTTCTCTCCTAGCTGGCTATCCCAAGTTTTTGGGGGTGTGGCGGAATGGTAGACGCTGCGGACTTAAAATCCGTTGACCGTTATAGGTCGTGAGAGTTCAAGTCTCTCCACCCCCATATTAGCGAGTCAAAGTCAGAACTCATGGCAACTGCTCCTTCTGAGAATTCTGTTGTTACCCTTCCCGAACAAGGACAACTCGCCCAAATCCGAGGGCGGCGCTTTGTCGTTACCGATATCCGCGCCTCTCATTTTTCCTCCTCCCAGCATCTGGTTACCCTCTTGGGAATGGAAGACGACAGTTTTGGTGAAGAATTACAAGTCATTTGGGAATTAGAACCGGGAGCTAAGGTTTACGAGAAGTTAGAATTGCCTCAACCTCAAGGATTTGATTCCTCAGACCGTTTAGAAGCCTTTTTGGATGCGGTGCGCTGGGGGGCTGCCTCGTCTGCCGATGTGCGGAATATTCAGTCGCCTTTTCGCAGTGGGGTAGATATTGAAGATTATCAGCTTGATCCAGTGGTACGGGCAGTTCAAATGCCTCGCGTTAATTTATTAATTGCGGATGATGTGGGTTTGGGGAAAACCATTGAAGCAGGGTTAACCGCACAAGAATTAATTCTTCGTCAGCGCGTGAGACGGGTTTTAATTGTTTGTCCATCATCGCTACAGGTGCAATGGTATGAACAAATGCGGGATAAGTTTGGGCTGGATTTTCGTATTGTAAATCGGGAATTGATGCGTCAACTGCGGCGCAAGCGAGGATTACATATTAATCCTTGGACTCATTTTCCTCGGTTAATTACGTCTATTGACTTTCTCAAGCGCGATCGCGCCTTGGGGTTATTTCGAGACGTTTTACCTGCAGAAGGAGAATCAATCTATCCTCGTCGTTTTGATTTACTAATTGTTGATGAAGCGCACAACATTGCTCCCCCTGGTAGTGGTAAATATGCTATAGATTCTCAACGTACCAGTGCCATTCGTCTGCTTGCTCCTCATTTTGAACATAAACTATTCCTAACTGCAACCCCTCATAATGGGTATCCTGAAAGTTTTACTGCCCTATTAGAATTGCTTGATTCTCAACGCTTTGCCCGAGGGGTTGAACCTGATAAAAAGCAACTACA
>CAZTXK010000120.1:0-7565 GCA_964617275.1 uncultured Dactylococcopsis sp.
GGACGTAAAATACACAAGCGAAACCTGTCGATCAAGTTGGATGGAACAAAATGGATAGTAATAACTGGATCAAACAATTATTAATGGTGGGAGTGGGGACAACCTCGCTCGTTGCTGAGAAATTACGAGAAGTTAGTGAAGAATGGGTTAGAGAAGGTAAAATTAACCCTGAGCAAGCACAGGAGTTTGTGGATGATTTAATGAAGCAAATTCAGAATGAACAAGGAAATTTTGAAGAACAGATGCAACGGCAAATGCGAAATGCACTGCAAGATTTGGGAGTCCCCCGTCAAAATGAGTTGGATGAGTTGCGAGGTCGGATTGATCGCATAGAGCGTCAAATTAGAGAATTGGAAAATCGATCCTGGCGTTAACTATATCAGTTGGAGGCAATTTAATGCGAGAAATTTTAGTCAGTTTTGGCGTTCTAGTGATTTGTGTATTGGTTTTGATTGTGGCGCAATTGGTGGATTATGGAAAACAAGACAGCGCGATCGCGTCTCCGGTATCTTCCCAAAGTGTGACGGAAAATTCGACTTCCGAGGAAACTTTAATTGCTCTGAGTTTAGAAGATGTCGCTGAAAAAGAGGAGGTAAAAACCACAGAGTCGGGGTTGCGTTATGTGGATGTGAAAGAAGGTGAGGGAGAAACCCCAGAAGAAGGCGATACCGTGGTAGTACACTATACGGGAAGTCTTGCTGATGGGAAAAAATTTGATAGTTCGCGCGATCGCGATCGTCCTTTCTCTTTCAAATTGGGATCTGGTCAGGTAATTAAAGGTTGGGAAGAAGGCATTGCTACCATGAAAGTGGGCGGTCGTCGCCAGCTTATTATCCCCCCAGAGTTAGGCTATGGTCAACGAGGAGCCGGCGGTGTGATTCCACCCAATGCCACCTTAATCTTTGATGTGGAACTGTTAAAAGTGTCTTCCTAGAAGATTGCCCCCGCAACTGTGGGGGAGTTCGTGGCAAAATCAAAAAATCTCTTAACATGGGAGAAAATACCCTAATTGAGAAAAATTGATGACCACAACTAGCACCAGCCAAGCGCAAGAGATTTTCCGTGTTGCCTACGAAAACCGTTACACTTGGAACGACAATTTCCCTGGCTATCAAGCCCACTTAGAACTTCGTCAAGGAGATGAAGTTTATCAGGCTCAAGTCAAAGTTAACCCTGATCTCAGTATCGAAGTTAGCGAGATTGACGATGAAAAGGTGAAAGAAAGCATTTATAACCAAATGCGGGATATTGTTACCCATCGCAAACGCAAATCCTTTGACCAAGCCCATGGCAAAAATAACTTCTATCTCGGGGAAAAAGATGCCACGGGCGCGGTAGAAATTAAAGTAGAAGGCGACTCTATGGGCTCCAATTATAAGGTACGGGGGCAAGAAATTTCTCAAGTTAGCCGTGTCATGGGACCGATCGCGTTTACTATTAATACAGCGGAAACTCTCGACACGGGAGAAGGCTATATTGCCACCAAATACAATGCGATTTTCCGTGACCCAAAAACTGATGAATTAAAAGAAAAACGGGAATTTGAGGAAGAATACGCCAATCTCGGCGGTTATTATATTCCCACCCGACAAGCTGTCGAGGCGATTGCTAAAGATGGCAACACTACGACAACTGAATTTAAGTTTAGCCAGATTGAGCTACTTGACTCCTAACGGTTTTTCCCCATGCGAAAATCATCTACGATAAGCTATAAGGAAATTAGAACGATTAATAAAAAAAGGTAGATTATGGCTGATACAAAACTCGCCCTCACCGAAGAAAACGTACAAAAAGTTCTGGAAGAATTACGCCCCTATCTCATGGCTGATGGTGGGAATGTTGATTTAGTCGAAATTGAAGGTCCCATTGTCAAATTGCAATTACAGGGCGCTTGTGGCTCTTGCCCAAGTTCAGCAATGACACTCAAAATGGGCATTGAACGCCGTCTGCGCGAATTTATCCCTGAGATTGCAGAAGTTGAACAAGTTGAAGTCAACTAATTTTTAAAATTTAAAATTTCTCCCTCTTCCGAAATTAGTTGGGAGGGGGAATTATTATTTCTAACCATTTTCCTCATAAGAATAGTATCGTGGGAAAAAGATGGTTATTTTTAGCCGGTGACTGGTAACTCGCAATCTATGTTAAATAATTCTGAAACTCTCGCCACCTCAGCAATTCTCCTAATCGCGATCGCGGTTTTAGCATGGGGCTTTAATCGCGCTCGCCCTTATGGCAAAGTGGGGATTCTCTCTTGGTTACAATCAGTGGTTTTAATGGCCCCTTGGCTGCTATTTTTTAGCTTATTTGCCGCTGGAATCTATTTAAATTTGGTGGGGGTTTTAGTATTACTCTTGGCTTCCACAGGCATTTATATTTATCTGGGAAACCGTTTACGCAAAGCCGGTCAAGATGTCATGCTTCGTGAAAAGGCGAATGAGCGGTTACAAGAGCAACCAGCGACACAAGAAGATGATTCCTCGACTACCACCGCAGAGACAGAAACGGCTCAAAATACAAACAAGCCACCGATTCCAGAAGAAGACTTAAAAACGATTCAAGGGTTATTTGGCATTGATACCTTTTTCAGTACCGAAACCATCCCCTATCAAGATGGTGCAATTTTTAAGGGCAATTTACGCGGCGACCCTGAAAAAGTTTATCAACAACTCTCTAGTAAATTAGAAGCTGCCTTAGGAGACAAATATCGACTCTTTTTAGTGGAAAGTCCAGAAAATAAGCCCGTGGTTATTGTCTTACCCAGTACCAATGATCCACAAACTAGCACCACAGGGCAAAATATCTTAGCCATTGGTTTAATCGTGGCAACTATTATCAGTAGTTTAGAAGCCTTTAGCTTATTACTGGGATTTGACTTATTTACTAATTTTGAGCGTTTTCGGGAGCCCTTTCCCCTGGTTGTTGGGTTAGCGATTATCCTCGGCGCTCATGAAGTAGGACATCGCATTATTGCCCAGCGCTATGGCATCCGTCTTAGTTTACCCTTTTTCCTCCCCAGCTTACAAATTGGCTCTTTTGGGGCGTTTACTCGCATCGAATCGTTATTACCCTCTCGCACTGTCTTATTTGAGTTAGCCTTAGCCGGTCCTGCAATTGGAGGCTTGGTTTCTTTGTTGATGTTAGTGACAGGATTAATTTTGTCGCAACCGGGGAGTTTATTTCAAGTTCCCACGGAATTCTTTCAAGGCTCAATTTTAGTGGGATCCTTGGCTAAAGCGATCTTAGGATCGCAGTTACAAGAGTCTGTCGTGGATGTTCACCCTTTAACGGTCATTGGTTGGCTGGGATTAGTGATTACTGCGTTGAATTTAATGCCTGCCGGGCAATTAGATGGCGGTAGAATTGTTCAAGCTATCTATGGGCGAAAAACGGCACGTCGCACCACCGTTGCCACTTTAATTGTTTTAGGCATTGTTGCCATCAGCAATCCCAGTAACCCCATTCCGTTATATTGGGGAATTTTAATTTTATTCTTGCAACGCAGCTTAGAACGTCCCAGTCTTAATGAATTAACCGAACCCGATGATGCTAGAGCCGCGTTAGGACTCTTAGCGTTATTTTTGATGTTAGCAACCTTAATTCCTTTAAGTCCTGGTTTAGCTGGAAGATTGGGAATTGGAATCTAAATCAGTGACCAGTTATCAGTGACCAGTTATCAGTGACCAGTTATCAAATAACCAATAACGAGAGCCGTGGAAATTACATTTTTAGGCACAAGTTCAGGCGTACCAACGCGATCGCGCAATGTTTCCAGTGTCGCCCTCCGTCTTCCCCAAAAGTCAGAAATTTGGCTATTTGACTGCGGAGAGGGAACACAACATCAACTGTTGCGAAGTGATCTCAAATCCTCCCAAATTCGCCGTATTTTTATTACTCATATGCACGGCGATCATATTTTTGGTTTAATGGGATTACTCGCCAGTACGGGGCTAGCAGGGGCAAAAGGACAAGTGGATATTTATGGTCCCCCCGAGTTAAAAGACTATCTCAATGCTTGTATCCGCTATTCTCACACCCACTTTGCGAATCGGATTCAAGTGCATCCGGTGCAACCGGGAGTTGTCTTTGAAAACGACCAATTTACCGTTACTTGTAATTCTCTCAAACATCGCATCCCCGCCTATGGTTATGCGGTTACGGAAAAAGATCGCCCCGGACGTTTTGATGTGGAAAAAGCTAAGGCGTTAGGTATTCCCCCAGGCCCCATTTACGGCGATCTGAAACAAGGAAAAACGGTTACCTTGGAAGATGGTCGTCAAGTGTCTGGAAAAGACCTTTGTGAACCTGATGAACCCGGTCGCAAATTTGTTTATTGCACCGATACCGTGTTTACAGAAAATGCTGTGGAGTTGGCTGCTAATGCGGATGTTTTGATTCACGAGGCAACATTTGCTCATCAAGACGCAGAAATGGCATTTGAACGCTTACATTCGACTTCGACTATGGCAGCGCAAGTGGCGCTTGCTGCACCCGTGAAACAGCTAATTATGACCCATTTTAGCCCTCGTTATGCCCCCGGTAATCCCATCCGCTTAAATAACTTATTAGAAGAAGCCCAAGCCATTTTTCCCAATACTTGTCTAGCTTATGATTTCATGGAGTATGAAATTCCTCGTCAGCGCAATCAGGAGAAAGTTTCGGTAAAATCATAGCAAGTGAGAGGGAAAGGGCTGATGGCAGTTCATCGGGTTCGCATTGGCAAAGATAAAGCAAATTTAGTAGAAGCCCTAACGATGGGAAAAGAAAGTCGAGGTACGTTTGAAACCTATGCGGATGTTGTCATGTTTGCTGCGGTTTATGGGGGAAAATATCAGAAACTGGTTCCCCTCAATCAAGGGATTAGTGCTGATCCTGCCCCCATTAGCTTAGAAATTTTTATCTCCCGAGGCTATGAGTGGGATATTAAACTTCTCGCGATCGCGCTTAGTGATGATACCAACCTTCTCTCTCCTTATGATTGGGAAGCCCAAGCCCAAAGGGTTACCCTTTTAGAACAAGCCGCGAACGGGGGCTTGGAACAATTAGAAGAACAATTGCGTGGTGCTGTTGATTACAGCGATCGGCTACTACTGCTTTTAAATCAAGCGCGTTTGGGGACTGCTGAGACAACAACTGATGAATTTGATCTTAGCCATTTTTTATAGGAAGATAAGCAAAAAACCACCTAAGAGTGACACATACCTTTTTACTTCAACCGACACAATGGACATTAAACGGCTTTTGGTGTGAGCGTAACCTACCACCCCTTGCAGTGCAAGGAACAATTAACATTTTCTGGTATCAGCCGAATTGGTTTACTTGGGTGACAAAATTGACACTTCCTCAGCCGGAAGAGTTTCCCCAGAAAAATCGTGTCTTTTCTAGTACAGAACTTTTTTTAACCTATCAAGGCTATTTAGGCGAGCAACAAAATCAATATACGTTTGTCTTAAAACATAATTGCTTGGGAAATCTAGAAGGAAGTGGTTGGATTACCCCCAATTCCATTACGCAGAGATATTGGGTTCTTAATGATCGCAAACGTCGCCAAGGGTTTGAAACGCTTGATCAACAAACAGAAAACGTTTACCGTCTCTGTAGTTGCTTTACCCAAGGACATCAGATGATGAGTGTACTAGAAGCAACTTTAACTCGCGAGTTTAGCTCCAATTAAACTTAAAAATAACCCTTAATGGTAGGAAATAGTAATTGAATAGTGATCGAAACCCGATCAAGATTGGCAAAAAGGGAATTAAAATTAAGCCAGAGTCCTTTTAGGATAACCAACTTGTTTTCTATCAGTTTTTGCTTATTCTTCCATGAAAGTATTATCTCTGAAAAATGACTGAAGACCGTAACGAGGGTCGTTTACTCGCAAACCGCTATCGCATTATTGAACTCGTGGGAAAAGGCGCAATGGGTCAAGTTTACCGCGCCGAAGACACAGTTCTTGGTGGTTTGACCGTCGCCATTAAATTTGTCGCCCAAGCTGTTCTCAACGAAAGGCGACGGAATCGTTTTGAACAAGAAGCAACCATTTGCGCTTTACTGGGGGAAAAAAGCATTCATGTGGTGCAAGTGCGAGACTACGGCGTTGATGAATATGATGTTCCGTTTTACGCGATGGAATTTTTACAAGGAAAGGGACTCAATGAACTGATTAAACATCGTCCCCTTTCCCTAAGACGGTTTTTGCGTTTAGCGCGACAGACCTGTTTAGGACTGCAATGCGCCCATAAAGGCATCTTTTTTAAGGGAGAACTCTGTCCGATCATCCACCGCGATATCAAACCCAGTAATATTCTCATTGTTCAAGACTCCACCTTGGGAGAACTGGTAAAAATTCTTGATTTTGGCATTGCAAAGCTCGTTCAAGCTAATAATGATCAAACCCATTCTTTTCAAGGAACACTCGCCTATTGTTCTCCCGAACAAATGGAAGGGAAAGAACTGGATAATCGTTCCGATATTTATAGTTTGGGCGTGATGATGTATGAAATGCTCACAGGAGAAATGCCCGTTCTCCCCGAAAATAACTCCTTTGGTGCTTGGTATCAGGCCCATCGCTATTATTTCCCTGAACCGATGCGGGAAGACTTGAAAATTCCTCAACCTCTGCAAGACCTGATTATGCAGTGTTTAGCTAAAGAACGGGATGAACGTCCTCAAACCATGGACGATATCTTGCAAGCCTTTACCGACATTGAAAAGGAGGTTGATCAAAACCAGTCTTCCCTAGATGAAGTGAGTACCACCTCCCTTGACTATGGCGGAACTCGCCCTACCCAAAGTGCAACCGCCAGTGATGATCACTATTATCTCAATGCTGCCTGGCCCAGTGATAAACCCCGTCAAAAAATTGTTTTCCCTCGTTTAATTAACTCTTCTAAGGGGGCTTTTCCGTCTTTATGGGTAATGTTAGAGAAACAAGACATTGAAAATCGTTTGCTTAGTACCCGTTACAATCAATTTTTATTTATTATGTCACCGCATCCGATGGTGTTATGGATTACCGCCTTGCATAATTCTGAACATGGAACCCGTTGGCTTCCCTGTTATTTAGACTTAAAAACGAGTATGGGACAACGAACCGCTAAGGCGCTAGGAGAATTAGGATTCTATCGCATTTTATTTTTCGCCCTCGAATCGTCTGATACTTGTGATCATGTTTTAACTTCGACAATTGCTAGCGCCCAACGCCAAAAACTCCACGATTGGGCAAAATCCAGCCAAAACTGGGAATCTCATGCTAGCCCCCAAATGAGCAAGCAACTTTTACGAAGAGAGTTTGAGAGTATTAAGCCTAAAATTCAGTTTAAACTAGACTCATTAGGAACAGATGCACCGAGTAATGTCTCAGGACTTTGAAAGATGTCGAAACAAGTTTATTTGATTCGTCACGGAATTGCTTTAGATCGCGCTCTTTCTGATCAAGATGAAACTCGCCCTCTGACAGAAGAAGGACAAAAGAAAACAAAAAAAGTTGCCAAAGCGATTAAAGAAACAGGGATCAAGTTTGATCAAATTTTAACCAGTCCTTTACTGAGAGCAAGGGAAACTGCTGATAT
>CAZTXK010000121.1:0-7506 GCA_964617275.1 uncultured Dactylococcopsis sp.
CCCTAAGATTGATCTAAATTTTTGCCCACAGTTCCCAATAAATCTTGATCCAAATAAGGTTTCGTTAAATAATCCGAAGCCCCCAACTCCATCGCAATGCGTTGATATTTATCACGAGTGCGAGAAGTTAACACAATCACAGGAATTGCAGCAAACTCGGGATTTTGCTGCGTCGCCCCAATAAACTCTAAGCCATTCATACGAGGCATTTCCAAGTCACAAACAATTAAATCCACCTTTGCCCCTTGTTGTAATTGTTCAAGGGCTTCTTGACCATCTTTCGCCTGAATGACATGGTGTCCCGCTTTTTGCATAATCATCGAAAGGGTTTGCCGTTCCGTAATGGAATCATCGACAACCAAGAGAGTGCGATATTTTTCCGCATCAATCGGAAGATCATCCTGTTGAGAAACAGAGGTAGCCGTTTCGTCATGGATACTGGTTTCTTCCCCTTCTTGATGAGTGCTATAGGGGTTAGTATAGTCTTCTTTCAGGCGTTGATGGCTAAGGGCTTTGTTGGTTTGAGGGGCAAGACTTTTTGCCGGCTGAGACTGACTGCTGACTTGAGGAGAAAGACCAACACGGGATTTATTTTGACGAATTAAAGCCGCTCCATCAATAACTAGACTCAGACGACCATCAGCCAAAATGGTACAGCCGTAAGCATAAGCTGGCGGTTGAATCGTGGTTGAGATGGGTTTTAAGACTAATTCTTGTTCTTCGATTACCGTATCAATTTCTAATCCGACTAAGCCATCTGGGGTTCGTATTAGGAGTAAGGGGGCAACTCCTTCATTAGCCGTAAGTAGCGTTGTTGTCTCTTGCGCCTCCGTTTCAGAATTGGGCTGGGTTTGCAGGAGAAAGTTGGCATTCGGAGAATAATTTAATAATTGAGTGAGGGGATGAATGGGAACTGAAATCGGGTTATCTTCTTGGCGCGATCGCCATTGTAAGACCTTTTGACTCCCTAACCATTTAACTTTTTCCTCTTCAGGAATTAAAACTTGTTCCACTTCATCAGCAATAAAGCTATAGATTCCCTGACCAGCTTGACAAACCAATAAACGGGCATTCATCAAGGCGCCGCGAATTTGCAGATAAAAAGTGGTTCCCGCCCCAACTTCGCTTTCTACGGTAACTGAGCCATTAATTTTCTGCATTTGGGAATAAACCACATCTAACCCAATGCCTCGCCCTGATAAATCGGTAGCTTTCCCCACTGTCGAAAAGCCCGGTTCACATAACACTCGCAAAAGTCGGTCTTCGGGATGAGGAGAATTTTTAATTTCTTTGACTTGCGCTGAGGTGAGGAGATTTTTTTCTTGGGCGCGTTGACAAATCTGTTCGACATTTAAGCCTCGACCATCATCTTTGACTTCGACAATGGTGCGATTCCCTTGATTATAAGCATAAATCCAAATCTGTCCTTGCGCTGGTTTCCCTTGCTGTTTTCGTTGTTCAGGAGATTCTATCCCGTGATCAAAAGCATTACGAACTAAGTGCAGTAGGGCATCATAAAGATTTTCTGTAATCGCTTTATCTACTAACACCTGTACCCCTGATAGTTTCAGTTCTACCGATTTTTGGTAAGACTCGCTTAACTTTCTCACCATCGGGGGGAAGCGGTTTAAGACTTTCTCAATGGGAAGCATCCGCACCGCTTCTAAACCATCGCGAACTTGTCGGGAAAGCCGTTGTTCCCGTTCCACTGAACTAGCATTAGAACGGGCAAGATGATTAACATCATCAAGGGCTTGTTCTAGTTGGGTATTTTCTTCAAGGGAGGCGTATAAGAACTGAGCAAAGTCACTGTTGGCATATTCGGCGGGAAGTTTATCTCGCAGTTGGAAAAGAGTGCGTCGGTGTTGGGAAAGCCAACCGCCAAGTTTTTGCAGGGCGTTTTGATATTGTTCGTCTCGCAGGGAAAGGAGGTTTTGGTTAATCGAAAGTTCCCCGACTAGATGATTGAGATTTTCAACTTGTTCTAAGTCAACGCGAATACTAACACCAGTGCGAGGGGTGGGAGTTGGCTCTTGATGAAATTGAGCTGATTCTAGTTCGGGATCATGACTGGTTTTGAGGCTCGTTGCTTCCTCTTGTTCACTTGTTCCTTGCTGTTGGGAGGTTACTTCTGTTGTTTCTTCGGGGGAAGGAACCTCAGTTTCTGCCTTTTGGGGTTCGGTGGAATTAATTTGAGTTTTTTCTTCTTCTTCCTCCTCCACAGGATAGGTGACAAAGGGATCTTGCTCAGGTTGGGTTTGAAAATCGCCAAAGCCAAATGTATCGTCAAGGGAAAAAGATTCCTCGGAATATTCCACAGGGGAGGAGGGAGAAGCAGCTTCCACTGATTCGGTAAAGGCTTTAAGGATTTCTGAAGGTTCGCCCCCGCGTGCGCGATCGCCGTTTAAGACAGCATCTCTGGCTTCTGAAATATTATTGACCACTTCTTGAGCAATATCAGAAGCGGCTTGGGGATTCTGTTCTAAGGCTTCCAGAGCGGTTTGGGCAATGCTTTTAAATCCCTCTAAACTTAACGATTCCGCTAACCCCACAAACACCTCCATTTGCCCTTTTACCGTTTCAGCAATGGTTTCGGGGTCAGAGGTTTCTGCTAAAACCGCTTCTATCTGTTCGAGACGCTGTTTAACTCCCACTTGAAAAACCGACTGCGTCATATCAAATCCCAATTCCGAGGAAGAAGGAATTGCCGGTTCTTCATCAAAACAATCCCCTAACTTATCTTGTAGCTGCGAAAAAATCTGCTCGGCTCGTTGTAAGTTCTGCTCATCACTACTATTATCTCCCTCCATTTCATTGTTATAGGCAACCCGTAAGCATTCGTAAATATCGAGGAGGAGGGTTTCTAGTTCATTATCAAAAGTCGCATTGGGGGAAAGAAGTGCGCCAAATACATCCTCTAACTGATGAGCAATTTGTTTAATGGTGTTTCGCCCGACATTCGCCGCTGCCCCTTTCAGGGTATGGGTGGCTCGCATTAAGCCATGAACTGTTTGCTTGGAGTGATCTTCGCGAATGTTATAAATGCCCGTTTCCACTTGTTCTAAAAGGTCTGGGGCTTCGTTACGGAAGAGTTCGTAACTTTGTTGGCGGATTTCTTCGTCGGTGGTCATTATTTCCCTGATCCCAGGTGCGGATTCTAGCTATAGATTAGCACATTTATTGGAGAATTACGCTTGGCTGAGGTTGGGGATAATCGGCTATAATGCCTCCAGAATTAGAGACTTTTAGGAATTTTTCAAGATGACAATGCATCCCAGTTTGGAAACAGCATTTCGCCAGCAGCAAGTGCTGAAGGTAATTAGTGGCTTAAAAAACTTCGATCGCGCTAAAGTTTCCCAAGTGATCAACGCAGCAACGGCAGGAGGCGCAACCTTTGTCGATATCGCCGCAGATCCAGAGTTGGTGAAAATGGCAAAGGAAATGACCACTCTCCCGATTTGTGTGTCTGCAGTTGATCCCGAGATTTTTGTCTCCTGTGTGGAAGCGGGTGCCGATTTGATTGAGATCGGAAACTTTGATTCCTTCTACCTCGAAGGAAGACGCTTTGAAGGGGCGGAAGTTTTAGCGTTAACCCAACAAACTCGCCAGTTACTCCCCGATATTACCCTTTCGGTGACAGTTCCTCATATTCTTCCCCTCGATGAACAAGTTGAACTGGCTACCGCCTTAGCCGAAGCTGGGGCTGATATTATTCAAACGGAAGGGGGAACCAGTAGCACGCCGGTTCACAGTGGGACTTTAGGCTTAATTGAAAAAGCAACCCCGACGCTGGCTGCTGCCTATAGTATCTCGCAAGCGGTGTCGGTTCCCGTTTTATGTGCCTCTGGTTTATCCAAGGTGACGATTCCCATGGCGATCGCGGCTGGCGCTTCTGGCGTTGGCGTGGGTTCGGCGGTCAATCAACTTGAGGATGAGGTTGCCATGATCGCAACCGTTCGCGGTTTAGCGGAAGCGCTATCAACTGTTCAGCATCGCCATACCGTGCGTTCTTAATTGTTTTCGGGGGCGGTTTCTTCCTCCTCCCCTTCTTCGGCTGGGGGAACCACAGCAACGGCAGCGATCGCGTCGTCTTGAGCTAAATTTTGCACTTTTACGCCCTTAGCTTGACGAGATTGACGGGGAATGGCATCAAGCCCTTGACGCAGAATAATTCCGCGATTGGTTACTAGCATTAACTCTTCTCCATCGTGAACCACTTTTAGTGCCACTAAACAATCTTGTTTGCGGAATTTGGTGGCGCTTAATCCTTTGCCAGCGCGGTTTTGCAGTCGGAATTGGGTAATGGGAACTCGTTTCCCGTAACCGCCCTTGGTAATCGCTAATACCCATAGGGTTTCTTCTTCAGCTTGATCGGCAAGGGTTTCCTCTTCCGCCACTGCTTCTTCTCCTGTGGTGTCTTCTTTCATTTCAGCGATGACTTGGGCAGGAAGAATATCCATACTGATTAATTCATCATCAGGCTTCAATTTCATCGCTTTAACGCCGCGTGTCGCCCGTCCCAGAGGACGCAATTGTTCATGGCTAGCGCGAAAATGAATCGCCATCCCCTGTTGTGACCCAACAATAATACTATCGCTTTGTTTAGCAAGTCTTACCCAGCGCAGTTGATCGTCGGCTGCTAAGGAAATGGCAATTAACCCATTGGTGCGAATATTGCTAAATGCGGAGAGAGAGGTTTTCTTAATATACCCCTGTCGCGTCAGCATAATCAGATAATCTTCTTCGGTAAATTCTTGTACCGATAAAACGGTGGTGATCTTTTCTTCTTGGCTAATGGGTAACATCTGGAGCAGAGGCGTTCCTCTGGAATTGCGAGAACCCATGGGAACTTGATAGGCATTGAGGGCATAAACCACGCCGCGATCGCTGAAAAATAAGAGATAATCATGATCGCAACAACTGATAAAATGATCCACCCCATCATCGTCTTTCATTTTTGTCGCCGATTTTCCCCGTGTGGCACGATTTTGGGAACCAAAGGTATTAGCCGGCATCCGCTTAATATAGCCCTGTTCGGTGACTAAAATAATGGCTTGTTCATTAGCAATTAAATCGAGATCAACAATTTCTCCGTCTGAACTTTCAATTTGCGTCCGACGCGGCGTGGCATATTTTTCTTTAATTTGGGCGAGTTCATTGCGAATAATCTCTTCGATTCGTTCCCGTCGTGCGAGAATATCTTGATAATCTGTAATTTTTGCTAATAAGTCTTCGTGTTCGGCTTGAATTTTCTCGGCTTCTAGGGCGGTGAGTCGTCGCAACTGCATTTGCAAAATGGCATCGGTTTGTCCTTCCGACAGCCCAAAATGTTCCATGAGATTGGCTTTCGCCGTGGCGGTATCCGCTGCCCCGCGAATAATCTGAATCACGGCTTCAATGTCTTGGAGGGCAATTAATAACCCCTGTAAAATATGATCCCGTTCTTGGGCTTTGCGTAATAAGTAATTGGTGCGGCGAGTGATGGTTTCTACCCGAAACTCTACAAACACCTCTAAAAACTTTTTCAAGTTCAGGTGTTGCGGTTCCCCATTCACTAACGCCAGCATATTTGCCCCAAAATTCATCTGTAGGGGGGTTTGCTTATAGAGGTTATTCAGAACAACTCGGGGATAGGCATCTTTTCTTAATTCAATAACAATCCGCATTCCGGTGCGGTCACTTTCATCCCGAATATCGGAGATGCCTTCAATTTTCTTATCATTAACCAGTTCCGCGATTTTTTCAATAATGGAAGCCTTATTACTTTGATAGGGAAGTTCGGTGACAATAATGGCTTCTTTATCCTGTCTCCCCGGCTGAGAGATGGTTTCAATGTCAGCAACCCCGCGCATGGTGATTGAACCTCGCCCCTCCTCATAAGCGGCTTTAATGCCACTGCGTCCTAAAATTTGCCCCCCTGTGGGAAAGTCAGGACCGGGGATATATTGCATTAACTCGGTTGTGGTGAGTTCAGGATTGTTAATCAGCGCGATCGTGCCATCCACTAATTCACCCAAATTATGAGGGGGAATATTCGTTGCCATTCCCACCGCAATCCCAGATGATCCATTTAATAATAACTGAGGAAGGCGAGAGGGAAGCACTAACGGCTCTTGTTGTGATCCATCAAAGTTATCAATAAAATCAACGGTTTCTGACTCAATATCCTGTAAAAGCGCATCCGTTGACAACGCTTGCAAGCGACATTCCGTGTAACGCATCGCTGCTGGCGGATCATTATCAATTGATCCAAAATTCCCATGTCCATTAATCAGGGGATCGCGCATGGAGAACAATTGCGCCATTCGCACTAGGGCATCATAAACCGCCGTATCGCCATGAGGGTGATATTTCCCTAACACTTCCCCAACCACACGAGCGCATTTGCGGAAGGGACGGTCTGCAGTGAGTCCCAATTCATACATGGCATACAAAATGCGTCTATGGACAGGCTTTAGACCATCTCTTGCATCTGGTAACGCCCGACCGACAATGACGCTCATAGCGTACTCAAGATAGCATTGAGACATTTCGGTTCGCAGTTCCGCCGGGATAATCCGCTCTTGGGAAGGGGTCATAATTTCAAAAAACTCCGTTTTGATCAGAATTTGAGACACAAAAGGGAATTTCCCTCTTGCATTTTGATCAATGCTGTTGAATTAAACAATTTGCACTCCTATTATAACTTATAACGTCTAAATAGTGGGGATTTGAGCCAATTTCATCATGGAATATTTATGAGAAGTTAAAGCTCATATTTCCTAGCAATTATTTTCCCAAAAACTTCAAAAGAAAATCCCGTCTCTAGAATTTATTTCTTTCCAGAAACGGGACAATAGATAATTATTTTTTTTCGATCAAGCTATGATTTTTTAGACTAACTTAAGCAGTATCACTACCACCCAAACTACCAATAATTTTCAAGAGAATTTGCGTTCCGGTAATTGCTTGCCAACTAAATAATCCCAGTACCCCAACATTGAGGACAATATGAGCATTACGCGCTAAGTTGTTTCCTTTCGTCATCCAAGGAACTAAAGCCGCGGAGGTAGCAAAAAGCGCAAGCATTCCTAACCCTACTAACAGGTGGGGGCCGACAAATAATTTCCCATTATTGATATAGGTGATTCCCATACCACCTAAATTTCCAATAACCACTAAAGCTAATAAAATTGAGCTTAAAGTGTAGTGTTTTTCTCTCAGTTTTCCCTTTTCTTTTTTGACTTCTTCCGCAGCCCCGGTGCGAGCGCGACGATATTGGATTCCTAAATATAGGGTATAAACTGATGATCCCAATAAAACCCACATAATAGCAGGATGGGAAAATTGCGACCAAGTTTTTACTGCTTCTGGTAGTTCCATTGTTCTCCTCTCTCCTTGTCGTTTCTTTAAGGGTTGTAACAATTCTTCATTATACTGATAATATCCTTGATTTGCTTACCGTGGCTCTAACAGCATTAGCGCGTACAATAGGGCTAAGTCCTTTTGGATTAAACTTATGGTGAC
>CAZTXK010000122.1:0-7505 GCA_964617275.1 uncultured Dactylococcopsis sp.
AAGTTACTTTAATTAATTATTATGATTATAATTCTCAATTAAAGAAAATCTTCTATTCATGTTATGCCTAAGGATAGGTAAACTTGTATAAGGAACAATCCCATGCCTTTTAGTATCGATTCTGCTCGTGGCATTTTCCCGGAAACCCGCACGGCTGATGCGGTTCCAGCGACGATCGCGCGTTTTAATCAACTCAATGCCGAAGATCAATTAGCCCTGATTTGGTTTGCTTACAAAGAAATGGGTAAAACAATTACCATTGCCGCTCCCGGGGCGGCGAACATGATGTTTGCAGAAAGAGCCCTTGACCAAATTAAGAAGATGAGCTTCTTAGAACAAACCCAAGCCATGTGTAACTTGGTAAATCGGGCTGATACAGAACTAAGTCGCAGTTATGGCACCTGGAGTCCTAATGTTAAGTTAGGCTTCTGGTATCAGCTAGGAGAATGGATGGAACAAGGAATTGTTGCCCCGATTCCCAAAGACTATAAAATGTCAGCCAATGCTTCTTCTGTTTTGCAAGAGATTCGTAACTTAGAAGGTGGACAGCAGATTACTGTGTTACGGAATGCTGTGCTTGATATGGGGGTAGATGCTAGTCAACTAGGCAACTATACTCGCATCACTGAACCCGTAGAACCTCCGAAAGAAATGTCAGAACGGACGGAAGTCAGTATTGATGGAGTGACAAATGCCACGATTCTCAGTTATATGAATAACCTCAATGCCAATGACTTTGATGCCCTCATCGAACTTTTTGAAGAAGAGGGCGCCTTGCAACCACCGTTCCGACGACCCATTACTGGCAAAGATAACATTTACCGTTTCTTCCGAGAAGAATGCCAAAACCTGAAGTTATTACCAGAACAAGGGGTTTCTGAACCTGCCGATGAAGGTTACACTCAAGTTAAAGTAACAGGAAAAGTGCAAACGCCTTGGTTTGGGGCAAATGTCGGCATGAATATTGCTTGGCGATTCCTGCTAAATCCTCAGAATAAAATCTTCTTTGTGGCGATTGATCTCCTTGCGTCTCCGAAAGAATTAATGAATCTTTCTCGCTAGCACTTTGAATCACTGACAAAGGGAAAAAGTAATCCATTACGGGACAAATTCTGTTCTGACTTGTTCTCCCTCTCCTCCTCGCACTGAAATGTTCTCCTTGCTTAAATTGCCACTGGCTTGTTCGCCACGGCTGGTAACAGGGGGATCATTTTCTTGATAAACAACGTTCCCTTGGGCTTCCATTTTTTCTGTGGGAATATTCCAAGTTAAACGATTAGCAGACAGTTTAGCTTGATTGGCTTCGCTAATACCACGGACATTCCCTTTAAATTTTGCAATCTCGGTGTCTAAATCAATTTCCCCTTGATTGCCGCTTAATCTCATGCGATCCTCACGATGAAATAATTCTAGAGGTTGGGTGCTGCTAACTAGACTGCTTTCTAAGTTCCAAGTAAAAGCGTTACTCTTAGCTTCTATTGGGGGATCAGTGGCTTTAAATTCGACGTTGTCTTTGAGAGAAACGAGATTTTGAGCAAGATTGACGCTGCCAGAATTAGCCGTGACGCGATCGCTGATCTCCTCAGTTTCAGGATCATATCGTTCCACTTGCAAAGGCTTATTACTGTTAACCACTTCTTCGGCTACTAGCCAATTAAACTTTTCTCCCTCTAAATTCAGGGGCGGATCTTCAGAGGTTCCTTTCACATTTCCCGTTAATTCTAATTCTTGTCGATCCGTATAATATTTTCCCTGATCGGCTGTTGCATTAAAGCGAGGATGATCCCCTGTCATTGCTTCGGGAATAATTAATAAGTTCTCTTCTGGCAGCCATTGAATATTTTCCGATTTCAATACCGCCTCATTACGAGGATCACTCGCAACCACATCCCCTTCTAAATTAACTTGTTCCCCATCATTAATAATTTTCCCTTGGTTTGCCTCAATTTCTAAAAAGACTTCTCCATCTTGATAGAACTCACCTTTAACAGTTTCTAATTCTGCATTTTGATTATTTTGCCGATAAACCACGCGCTTAACTTCCAGTTGCCAAATACTATTCCCATCTTCATCGACTTGGTTAAGGGTGGCATTATCTAAAATTAATCGTTCTTCAATCACCTGTTCCTCAGCGTCTTCCTCAGAGGGAGGAGAGGAGGGTTGATTATTTTGGTTACAAGCAGCAGCCGTCAAAAGAAAAACCCCAATTAACCCCCCAGTTATGGCTTTTTTACCAAGTAACCGAGGCAAAATTGGGGCAGAGAATGAATTACGATCCAGAGGAATCTTCATTAAAAATTAACGTCGGTAAGGTGCGATAGGGCGGATGGGAAGGGCTAGACTGATTATTATTGGATTTCGGTGGTTTTTGGATATCTTCTTGAACTTGATCGAGATCGATATAGCGATCGGCGACATTAATTAAACTATCACTGGTCATAGAGCGCAAGCTCACCACTTCGACCCTAGCACCGCGGTAGCTGACAGCATCCACAGCATAGGCTAAATCCCCATCGCCACTGACTAAAATTGCAGTATCATAAGCGCCGACTAACGCCATCATATCCACTGCAATTTCTACGTCGAGATTAGCTTTTTTAGAACCATCAGGCAACTGCACTAAATCTTTAGAAATGACACGATAGCCATTGCGACGCATCCACAGCAGAAATCCTTGTTGTTTTTCGTTGGTACTATCCACGCCGGTGTAAAAGAAAGCCCGTAATAGTCTCGAACCAGAGGTCAGGCAAGATAATAATTTGGTGTAATCTATTTCTATGCCTAATTGCAAGGCAGCGTAAAATAAATTAGAACCATCAATAAATATCGCAACCCGACCACGATTTTCTAGAATTTGTTTCGGTGTAAATACCGGATCGTGATCAAAGTTTTCCAGCATTTTATATCCTCGTTTGTTATTTAATTTAAGTCAGTTTATGAAAAAGTGAGTTTATGAAAAAAGTATCTATCCCTACCTTACCCAAAACTTAAGGAATTTGTAAGCCTACAACGGATTTTCTTCAGGAAGTTCTAACCGTAAAAACACAGGCTTCGCTTTTCCTAAGGGCTGTAGGGGAGGCAAAATCCCCCAACATTTATGGGTGGTAAAAGATAGTTTTTGATGAAAAGATGAGGAATCGTTGAAGTCAACTTTAAACCCTAATTGTTGATAAATTTGGGTACTCAGCGTGGGCGTGATGGGAGAGAGGAGATAGGCACTCAAACGGATCGATTCTAATATAGTGTAGATGACTTCTTCGACCTGTTTTTGTTCCCCCTGTTTGTATAAACTCCAAGGGGCTTGTTCATCAATGTATTTGTTACTATGACTGACAAGGTGGATAATCTCGCTGCAAGCCTGACTAAAACTTAATTTGTTATAGGCTTGGGCGACGCGATCGCTGAGTTTTGCTCCAATTTGTTTAAGAGGATGATCCTCAGCAATATCCTCACCTTTTAGGTTTGGTGTTTCATTATTGCAGTATTTGTTTGCCATCTTCAGTGTCCGATTTAACAAGTTGCCAAAGTCATTGGCTAAATCGGAGTTTAAGACATTGACAAACCGAGTTTCGTTAAAGTCGCCATCTTGCCCAAATTCAATTTCCCGCAGAAAGTAATAGCGCACGGCATCCGCGCCGTAGCGTTCCACTAGGGCAATGGGATCCAGCGTATTGCCTAAACTTTTACCCATTTTCTGCCCATCTTTGGTGAGAAAGCCATGGCCAAAGACTTTTTTCGGGGGAGTCACTCCAGCCGACATCAACATTGCCGGCCAATAAACGGCGTGAAACCGCAAAATGTCTTTCCCAATGAGATGAACATTCATGGGCCACCAACGAGAAAGGGCGTTTTCGAGGGTGGGTTCGTCATTAGGATCAAGCAGGGCAGTAACATAGCCTAAAAGGGCATCAAACCAGACGTAAATGGTATGCTTGGGGTCTGGTGGAACTTCAATCCCCCAATCTAGATTGATGCGAGAAATGGAGAAGTCTTGTAACCCCTGTTGAACAAAGTTGAGAACTTCCTTGCGACGACTGCTAGGTTGGATGAAGTCGGGGTTCTCTTCATAAAGGGCTTCCAGTTGGGCTTGATATTTGGAGAGGCGAAAAAAATAGTTTTCCTCATCTCGCCATTCTGCTTTTTTGTTGGTATGGGTGGGACAGTAGCCGCCATTGACCAACTCTCTTTCTTCTTTGAATTCTTCACAAGAGACACAGTACCAGCCTTGTTTTTGGGCTAAATAAATATCGTTATTGTCCCAAACGCGCTGGAAGAATTCTTTCACAATGGCTTCATGGCGTTGGGCAGTGGTGCGGCTAAAGCGATCATATTGGATGTTTAGTTTTTGCCACAAGGTATCAAAACTGGCGGCAACTTTATCACACTGCGCTTGGGGGGATAGCCCTTTTTCTTCGGCAGTCCGTTGAATTTTTTGGCCGTGTTCGTCGGTTCCTGTGATTAGTAAGACATCATTTTCTTCTAACCGCTTAAACCGCGCGATCGTGTCGGCTGCCATGGTGGTATAAGCACTGCCAATGTGCGGAACATCGTTCACGTAGTACAACGGGGTGGTTAAAGAAAACTTTTCTTTTGTTTTTTCGGGTTCCATATAGACTTATTATCGTTTTTTATTCAATCTCTCCTTAATTGAAGGCTAAACAGGAAAATCTTAAGGTTTATTTTATTTTTGCGAAACTAAAGAGATGGAGTTATTTTTTGAGTTATTTGATCTTAATTTTTCCGTTATTGATCCTATTTATCATGATCATTATCTCTCCTTATGTTGGCTTATTTTCAAAAATCAAATTTAATAAAGTTATAGCGAAAATTGAGAATTTATGGTTCTACTTTAAGAGATATTTCAGATAACGTCAATTCAAAAGGTGCAGGGAATAATTAAAGAATTGCTTAATCTTGAAATAAAACGTTAAGATTTTTTAAGGTAGAGCTACTTTTCTCATCAAATGTAATGTCCGACCAACAACCCCTCAATCTATCTCGCGGGTTTCTGCAAGCCTTAGGAACAAAACTTTTTGTCTATTTTGAAAATCGCATCCCTGAAGAGGCGGCAGTGGTAGTGGTGAGTAATCATCGTAGCTTTATGGATCCCATGATGCTAATGGCGGGATTAAATCATCCCCTTCGCACTGTCTGTCATCACTATATGGGGGAAGTGCCAATCTTACGAGAGACGGTGCAAATGCTGGGCTGTTTTCCCTTAGAAAACCCCTCACAACGAGGAACAGCATTTTTACGCCGTAGCATTAACCTCTTACAACACAATAGCTGGCTTGCCATGTTTCCTGAGGGGGCCGGGCCGATGGTTGATTTAACTGCCCCCACTGAGATGAAGCCATTTCAAGAGGGATTTGCTCATTTACTCTTGCGGGCAAAAGTGTCCAATTTAGTGGTTTTGCCGATCGCGATCGCCTCAGAAGAAGAACAAGTCACTCAAACCATTCCCCTAAAACTCTTATACTGGTTTGACCCTTCTGAAGCCTTATTTAATCAATGGTCGTTACATCCCATGGTAGTCTATCAACGAGCCAACCTTCTCATCGGCCGCCCTTACTGGATTACCCCTAAACTCCAGCATCGCTATCGTGGGAAACGAACTAAAGAAGGAATCTCACACCTTACCGATTATTGTCAAAAAGAAATTAAACACCTTTTACAAACGGGGTGTTATTAGTCAAATTATGAATCAGCCCACTCAACCTTATTTTTTTACCCCAACTGCATCTTATCCTGAGTATCCGCTCTTTATCTTCCTGCCAGGAATGGATGGAACAGGAGAACTGATCCACACCCAAACCGAAACCCTAGAAAGATGTTTTGATCTGCGTTCTCTAGCGATTCCTCCTGACAATCAAAGTAACTGGGAGGAGTTAGCCACTGCTGTTATTGACTTAGTGCGACAAGAACAAGCTCAGAAGCCAGAGTCAACCACTTATCTGTGTGGGGAATCTTTTGGCGGTTGTTTGGCGTTAAAAGTCATTGAGAAAGCCCCAGAGTTATTTGATCGCATTATCCTTGTCAATCCTGCTTCCTCCTTTCAGCAACGCCCGTTTTTAGCTTGGGGGGCGGTGGGAACCGGTGTGATGCCTGAACCCCTTTATCGCTCTTCCACTGTCCTAATTTTGCCATTTTTAGCGGCAATGGGACGAATTGAGGCAGCGGATCGTCGGGCTTTGTTAAATGCTATGAAATCAGTCCCGCCGCAGACTGTTCGCTGGCGCATTTCCTTGTTAGATCAGTTTAGCGTTGATCCCAAACGATTAGAAGCCGTCACCAGTCCGGTTTTATTCCTTGCCGCCGCTTCTGATCGGATGTTGCCCTCGAAACAGGAAGCGCAACGACTTAGCCATTTATTTCCAGCCTCACAAGTGGTAATTTTACCTAATAGCGGTCACACTTGCTTATTAGAACGGGAGAATCGCCTATGTGACATCCTACAGGAAGCAAATTTCTTGGAAAAACGAGCATTTGATCAACTTTGCGCCGCATCTTAGCGGTTTTTTGCGAAAATAAAATGAGAGCGTTTAATAAAAATTAATATCTAAATTCATATATAAGGAGAAGATAATGGTGCAGATGCAACAGTCATTGAGAGTACCGAAAGATTATATTGACCCTGATAGCGGTTGGAATATCAATGTCAGGATGTTTCTGGCTGCTTGGGCAATGTTTATCTTGTCGCATTGCGGTTACTGGCTTTGGCATTGGGAGGGTTGGGTTTGTTTTTGCATTAATGTCTTATGTCTGCATTTAGCAGGAACCGTTATCCATGATGCATCCCACCGCGCAGGGCATCGTAATCGGGCGATTAATACCATCCTAGGACATGGCAGCGCTTTAATGTTGGGGTTTGTGTTTCCCGTGTTTACGCGGGTGCATTTACAACATCATGCTAATGTTAATGATCCTAACAATGATCCTGACCATTTTGTTTCCACAGGGGGGCCACTATTTCTGATTCCAGTGCGATTTTTCTATCATGAGGTTTATTTCTTTAAGCGTCGGCTGTGGAAAAATTATGAGCTTTTAGAATGGTTTGTTAGTCGTTCTTTGGTGGGAATGGTGATTTATTTATCGTTGCAATATGGTTTTTTTGATTATGTGATCAATTATTGGTTATCGGCAGCGTTGGTGGTGGGCTGGATGTTAGGATTATTTTTTGATTATTTGCCTCATCGTCCGTTTCAAGAGCGCGATCGCTGGAAAAATGCCCGTGTCTATCCCAGTAAAATTCTTAACCTTCTCATCTGTGGACAGAATTACCATTTAGTGCATCATCTTTGGCCGTCTATTCCTTGGTATAAGTATCAGCCTGCTTACTATCAAATGAAACCCTTATTGGATGCGAAAGAATGTTATCAGTCGTTAGGCTTATTAGAAGGGAAGAAAGACTTTTTCGGGTTTATTTACGATCTGTTTCTCGGGATTCGCTTTCATAAAAAAAGAGACGAAACATAAATGATAATTTCTATGAAATCCTATGCTTG
>CAZTXK010000123.1:0-7397 GCA_964617275.1 uncultured Dactylococcopsis sp.
TCCTCTCATAGCACCAAACACAAGCCCTAACTATCGCTCAATGCTTCAAATCCAGAAACCACATCCAGTAATTCAGAAGTGATCGCGCTTTGACGTTGGCGACGATATTCAGACGTGAGATCACCAATGCGATCTTGAATGTTTTTTTCGGCTGACTGCATAGAAGATAAGCGACTGGCATTTTCACTGGCGAGGGAAGTTGCAGCAGCGCGAAACAGGTACAGGAAAAGATACTCCCGAATCAAAGCGGATAGAAATTCCTCATCATCCATGGTTAAAAGAGGAATTTGATTCGTTTGCCAACTGCGTTGACTTAAAGAGCGCAACCAGTCTAAATCTAGGGGAAGGAGTTGAAACTGACGAGGATAATAAGTTGTGCCGGTGCTGGGTTCGTTATAAAAGAGAATCACGCGATCAATCCCTTCATGGACTTGCCATTGTTCAATGGCTAATAAAATTTCTGTAGTGAGGTCAACAATGCCATCAACAGCAGCCGGAACGGCAAATTGTTGGTAAATTTTGTGATTTGCGCTTTCTAAAGAGGGGAGTAACCGTTCTCCCGCGATCGCGATTAAGGGTTCATTTTTTAACTCCAACCCTTGTAACTCCGAGAAGGCAAAGGAGGCAATCCGTTCATTAAATTGGCCGCATAAGCCGCGATCGGAGCCAAAAATAATCGCTGCACTCCGCTGAAACGATAAAGAATGAGACTGGAGATTTGAGGGAATCAGCAGTTGCCCTTGATAATGCCGTTGTTGCAGAAGAATTTGAAATCCGGTTTCGATACTGCGGCTATATTCCCCTAAAACATCTACAGCACGTTCATACTGGCGAATACTGACCGCCGCCAAGGCTTTCATTGTCTTTACCACTGCTTGCAAATCTTCCACATGATGAATCGTGGCTTGCAGTGACTGAGCATTAGTCATGGCTATTCTCCTGTTTCAATTGCTCTGTTGCCTCCTTCAATGCTTTAGACAGTGTTTCGATATCTTCATCACTCAATGATTCTCCGGCTTCAATAGAATCGCGCATTTGAGACAATTCCCGGTTTATCACCGCTTGCACTCGTGCTTGGGCTGCTTTAATCTGATCCAAGGCAATCTCATCAAACAGTCCATTATTCACTGCAAAGAGAATCGCAACTTGTTCAGCTGGCGTGAGAGAGTTTGATTCTTTTTGCTTGAGCACTTCTCGCACCCGACGACCGCGTTCTAGAGTATGTCGAGTTTGTTCGTCTAAGCGCGTACCAAAACGGGCAAAGACTTCCACTTCTTGAAACTGGGAGTAAGAAAGACGTAAATCAGAAGCCACTCGTCTGTAGGCAGGGAGTTGAGTTTTTCCCCCGACACGGGAAACCGATTCACCCACCTCAATCGCTGGCAAAATCCCTTGTTGAAATAAGTTTGGGGAGAGATAAATTTGACCGTCGGTAATAGAAATCAAATTAGTGGGGATATAAGCTGAAATATTTTGGGCTTGAGTTTCCACAATGGGCAGTGCGGTGAGAGAGCCGCCGCCGAGTTCCTTTCGCAGATGAGTGGATCGCTCTAGTAGTCGGGAGTGAATGTAAAAAATATCACCCGGATAGGCTTCTCGACCGGGGGGTCGTCGTAACAGGAGCGATAATTCTCGATAAGCCCAAGCGTGTTGGGTAAGGTCATCATAAACAATTAGCACATCCCGACCCTGATCGCGGAAATATTCGCCAATGGTTGTTGCGGCATAGGGAGTAATGTATTTTAAGCCGGGAGGAGATTCCCCAGGGGCAACTACAACCACTGTATAATCGATTGCTTGGTGCTCTCGTAAGCGGTTAATTACTTTTGCTACTGCTGCTCCTCGTTGCCCGATCGCGCAGTAAATACAAATCACATTATGATCTTGCTGATTGAGAATGGTATCGACGGCAATGGCAGTTTTCCCAATTTGCCGATCTCCGACAATGAGTTCCCGTTGTCCGCGTCCGACAGGGATCAAGGCATCAATCACTTTAATGCCGGTTTGTAAGGGGACTTCTACGGGATCGCGCTCCATAATCCCTCGGGATTGACGTTCCGTGGGCCAACGCTCATCGGTTTTGATATCACCTTGATCATCTAGGGGACGACCTAAACCATCCACGACACGACCCAACAGCGCCTCACCGACAGGAACATCTAAAATGCGACCTAAACGATAAACTTTATCTCCCGCTTGCACCTGTTCACTATTTCCAAGGAGAATTACGCCAATTTCTTCGGCATCAAGGTTAAAAGCAATTCCGAGTAAACCGTTGGGAAATTCAATTAATTCATCTAAACGCGCTCCAAATAGTCCGCTTACGGTGGCAATGCCACTGGAAACTGATTTGATAATTCCCACTTCATGGGCTTGTAAGGAAAAGCGATATTGATCCAGCACGCTTTCCCATTGGGAGAAAGTATTTTCAACTAGGCGGGTTAGGGAGGAATCATCTTCGTTCATGGCTTAATCGTTAAAGGGGTAGCGACAAATATTGGGAGAGGGGGAGATTGGGGGAGTGGGAGAGATGACCAATGACTAATGACTAACATTGCTTGTAAAGAGTTCGGAAAAGGTGCGGTCTAAATTTTGGAGATAATTATCAACACTCCATCTCACCTCATAATCGCCAAATCGCGCTTCAATGCCAAAAATTAAGTCAGGATTGGTTTGAAACTCAATGGCATTGCTTTCGGTGAGATTTTGTCGTTCCAATGCAAGGGCAATTTTTTGGCGTTGGGTTGAAGATAGCTCGAAGCGACTCCAAACCACCACTTCCTGAATTTCCCCATTTTTGAGGTTAGACAGTTCACTCTTTTCATCATTACTCTGCTCTTTCAAGCGTTCTAGAAATAGCGCGATCGCCTGTTGTTCTAAATCAGCATCGGCTAAATCTTGCAGCACGCGCCGACAGATGGCAATAGTTTCTTCTTGAAGTTTTTGGCGCGATCGCGCATAGAAGGATTCTTTTTCTTGTTGTAGGGCTTGCTGCCATTGTTCCCGCCGTTGCTGAATTTCCGCCCGTGCAGCTTGTCGCAACTCTTGACGCTTTGCTTCGGCTTCTGCTTTGGCTTGGGAGATTAACTCCTCGCGTTGGGCTTCGAGTTCGGCTTGTTGATCCTGATACTTCTTGGCTTCTTGTTGGGCTTTTTCCTGTTGTTCCCGTGCATCATCCCAGCGTTCTTGTAGTTGACGCTGGCGGTCATCCATCACCTTGTTAATCGGTCGATACAAAAACCGCCGAAGTAAATACACTAAGATAACAAAGTTAATAATTTGGGCAAAAAAGGTAAACCAATCGAACACGCTGTTACCCTCCTCCTTGGTTTAGAAAATGATTCCAAAATGGGTTCGCGAAAATCAGAATAATGGAAATCACAAAGCAATAAATCGCCGTTGATTCCACAAAAGCCATCCCCACAAATAAAGTTCGGGTAATCGTGTTGGCTTTATCCGGTTGTTGCGCTAACGCCCTTAACGCATTCGCAAGGGCTAATCCTTCCCCAATCGCGGGTCCGATCGCGCCGATACCAATGGTTAGTCCGGCGGTAACAATCGATGCAATGCTAATTAAACTCAGATCGGTCATGGTCTTATCCCTCCTCTTGTTGACGTTTGGTAGTGCGTTGCGCCTGCATTCCCGAAGCAATGTAAACTAAGGCGAGAATTGAAAAAACATAAGCTTGAATTACTCCAACGAGCATCCCAAAAGCACGGGTGATCGCAGGAAAAATTAAAGGCACTAAGACAACCAAAATCCCAACCAGCAAACTGGTACTCATGATATTCCCAAATAGGCGCACGGCGAGGGATAGGGTTCGGGAAATCTCGCTGATGATATTGAACGGTAGCATAATCGGGATAGGCGAGATGTAAGTTTTGAGGTAGTTCCCAATCCCGACATTTTTAATCCCATAAAACGGAACCGCCACTAAAACACAAATTGCTAAAGCAGCAGCCGTGGATAATGATCCGGCTGGTGATTCGTAGTAAGGAAAGAGGGTTAGCACATTGGACAGGCAAATAAATAAGAAAAGTGTCCCAATAAAGGGTAAAAACTGCGTGGGTTCTTGACGAATCCCTTCTCGGATTTGGGTATTCAGTTGCTCAACAATAATTTCTAGGGTATTTTGCCATCGGGAAACGCGATTGGGATCAACGACTAAATCGCGAGTCGCCAACCAAGAGGCAACGACTAAAATTAGCATTACCAGCCAGCTATAGACTAAAGTGGCGTTAATAACCAGCCAATCTTGTTGCCAAAAGATAATGTTGTCGGGACTAATTTCCATTATTTTATCTCTTCATGCGAGTGACCAATCTTAATTTTCTTCTTGATAGGGTTTGGGTTCCCAGCGTCGGATCAGCAGCGATCGCGCGATTAAAAACCCCAATAAGCCAACCAGAACATTGACCCAACCCCCTTGCGCTAGCCAATAAAATCCCAAACCAGCCAGCGTCAAACGACCAAAATAACTTACTAAAACTAATCGCAGGGGGGCGCGAGTAAGAGTCAGTTGTTGGGTCGTCTGCCAAAGTCCCCAGAAATAGAGACTACCGAGTGCAAATCCAAAGGGGATCGCGAGCATTGTTTCTATAACTTCAGTTACCATGATGAGTCCTTAATCTTCTTCTTCACTTTCCCGTGTTACCCAAAACCAAGCAATTAGGCAGCCACAAACTAGCCCAATCAAAATGGAAATCAGAAGGAGTCCTGGGGAAAATTGTGGAAACATTGCCTCTAAGCCAATGCCAATGGCAACGCCAATCAGGGTGGGGAGTGCGACAGACCAGCCGACAATTCCCATCATCGCTAATCCCAACCAAATTCCTTGCCTTTCCTCCTGTTCGCGGGCGCGACGGCGTTGGGAAAGTTTGTGTTTAATGGTTTCTTGGAATTGTTTTCGTGATTTTGTCTTCATGATCATCCTCCTGAACCGTATAAATGTCTTCTAAAATTCACTTCTAAGTGCGCGATCGCTGCTCGGGTTTTTTCCTCAATTTCATCGAGACGGCGAAACTCTTCCTCCACTAATTGTTCTAATTCTTCTAAATCTCTCCCGCCAATGGCTCGTTTTACCGACACTAAAACCTCCTGAGCGGTTTTTACTAAAAGCCCTTCATCCACAGCAACAAACTGTTCTTGCTGTTGAGTATCATCAAACGAGAGAATCCCCGGAACCAGGGAGGTGGCGAAATCAATATGCTGCGGTAAAAGGACAAACGCCCCATTTTGAGCTTCTGCGGAGACTTTTTGCGCTTCTTGTTCCAGAAAAACCTTCGTCGGTAAAACAATTTTCAGATTCATTCTTTTCCCTCCCGTTGCACCTCTTGAATCGACCCCAACATATACAACGCCCCTTCTGGCACATCGGCAAATTCATCATTGAGAATGCGCTCACATCCGCTTAAAGTTTCTTCGAGGGTGGCAAGTTTTCCTTTCTTCCCTGTGAAATGCTCAGTCGTAAAAAAGGGTTGGGTTAAAAATCGTTCTAACCGTCGGGCGCGACCCACCACTTGCCGATCTTCCCGCGATAATTCTTCTAAGCCCAACATGGAGATAATATCTTTTAACTCTTCGTAGTTGGCTAAGGTTTGGCGTACCGCTTGGGCAATTTGATAATGACGATCGCTGACAATACTAGGATTCAACATTTTAGAACTTGATTGTAGCGGATCAACCGCCGGATATAACCCCTCACTCGCTCGTTTTCGGGAGAGAACAATCGAGGTGGATAAATGCCCAAACGTATGCACAGCTGCGGGATCGGTAAAATCATCGGCAGGCACATACACCGCTTGCACCGAAGTAATTGCCCCACTAGCAGTATTGGCGATTCGTTCTTCAAAATCGGCGAGTTCTGTTCCCAGTGTCGGTTGATAGCCTACTCGTGAGGGGAGTCGTCCCAATAATCCTGAAACTTCTTGTCCGGCTTGGATGAAGCGAAAGATATTATCAATCAATAAGAGAACATCACGCTTGGTGTCTTCTTGGAAATACTCTGCCATGGTCAACGCGGCTAAACCGACTCGAAAACGCGCTCCTGGGGGTTCGTTCATTTGACCAAACATCATTACGGTATTGTCTAAAACCCCCGCTTCTTGCATTTCGCGGTACATTTCTTCGGCTTCTCGCACCCGTTCCCCAATCCCGCAAAAGAGGCTGATTCCTTGATACTGCTTGACGATATTATTGATTAATTCGGTGATTAAGACGGTTTTCCCGACACCTGCACCGCCGAATAACCCCCCTTTTCCCCCTCTTTCAAGGGGAGAGAGTAAGTCAATCACTTTGATGCCGGTTTCGAGGATTTCGGAAGACGTGCTATGTTGCGCGATCGTGGGGGGAGATTGATGAATCGAGCGCCACTCCCCACCTCTAATGGGCTCTTTTTCATCAATGGTTTGCCCAAATACATTAAACACGCGACCGAGTAACCGTTCTCCCACCGGAACTTGCAACGGTTTCCCCATATCTCTGACCGGAGAACTACGAGATAACCCTGAAGTTGAAGTGAGCGCCACACTTCTAAGAACATGAGCGCTGAGATGATTCACCACTTCCAGAATGACTTCTCCCTCATCACCCGCTTGCAACTGACGATAAATTTCTGGGAGGCGATCTTGAAAGCGGACATCCACCACAGTCCCTCGCAGGGCAACAATTTCCCCCTGCTTTGTCGCGAGATCAGATTGCAACATTAGGTAGTGCCTCCCGTTGAGATTTCTATATTAATTTTAGTTTTTTTTATACTTAAATAAAAATAACGAGGCTTAGATATTGCAAGACGGTTATGAAAATTCAAATTTATTAATAGATCAATCTGAGAATAATTCCCTGACCAGAGATTACTTTTCTAGGAATTTGATGACTCGCAAAATAATGACTGTGAAACCTAAGCCCATTAATCCTAATTGCCAAAGCCCTAAACCACTGACAATCCCTAAAGCAGCAGAAATCCAAATTGCAGTTGCTGTTGTCAGTCCATGGACTACTTGATTATGCTTGAAGATTGCTCCTGCACCGACAAATCCCACGCCAGTAACAATCCCCTGAATACTACGTCCCACCAGATTACCGTTTTCCAGACTAAGGCCACTCTGTAAAGTTCCTAGAATTATTAAAGCTGCGCCTAAACTCACCAGCATATTTGTCCGTAGCCCTGCTGGTTTACTGTCAAGCTCACGATCCCAGCCGATAATTCCTCCTAAGGTTGCAGCCAGGAGTAAGCGACGTGCTACCTCAGACCAAGGAATGGGATAAAGGACTGCAGTTATGGGATCTATCATTAGTTTAGCCTTTTACAGAGTTTAAAGTGGGTTCAATTGCATCATAGTTGATGAAATAGGAGGCGCGATCGCGCTTTTCAATCAACTTACTTTCTGTGGCTAAA